>JAILCM010000281.1 GCA_024680155.1 Treponema sp. | reverse complement strand
CACAAACTTCCACACTGCGGCCGTCGCCCGATGCACTTTTGAATCCGCGACTTGACCCTATTTTCAAATCGCTTTTCACAAACAATTCCGAAGAAGGCCGTCTGGCACTTACATCTTTTTTGTCCGCAATCCTTGTGGTGATACCGTATGTGATGTAGAAATCGGCCAGAATGAACTTCCGGTAGAATCCGAACGCGACAAACAAGCCGTTTTTGACATCACCTGCCGCATAAAAGACAAAGACAAGGTTTTAAATGTGGAGATGCAAGGCCGCGATAACGTCAACTCTTTTGATAATCGCTCGGAATACCACGTTGCCCATCTTTTGAATCATTTTGTAACAAAAGGTACTCCGTGGGATAAAGTTCCCGAAGCCTACATGATTTCGGTACTGAATTTTGTTTACGAAGACAATATAGAAGACAGTTTCCTTGCCTATAGCATGCGTCTTGAAACCGGACTTCTTCTAAACTCTTCACGAATGAAAATCATTTACCTGGAACTGCCTAAAATCAGAAAACTTCCAGATTATCCTATTTCAAAATTGACACATTCGCAAAGATGGGGTAAATTTTTAGTATATGCCGATGACAAAACAAAGCAGGAATACTTGAAGCTACTGGCAGAGGAGGAAGCAGGAATTATGTACGCACAGACCGTATTAAACACAATCAGTCAAAGTGATGCCGAATGGCGCCGCGAACGTGATTATATTGATATAGCAAACACCGAAGCTACAATCCGCTATGAAGCTGAACAAAAAGGTTATGCCGCCGGTGAAAAACATGGCATGCAATACGGCTTACAGCAAGGTTTACTCCAAGGCGAACAGAAAAAAGCAGTAGAAGCAGCCCTCATGCTTATAAAAGATTATAACGCCTCGCCTGAAATTGCAGCACAAAAAATGAACGCCCCGCTGAAACTCGTACTTGAAGGCTTAAAAAATAAGGCATAATTCATAACGGATTCAAAACACGAATTGACGTATAATATTTAATTTGCTAATTTATATATTATGACACCATATTTCGCCGCATTAACGTGTATAAATATAATTACTCTTGTTATGTTGATTATAGATTTTATTGGAAACACTATAATCACTCCATTCCAAAAAGGAAATTTAGTAGCAACTTGTATAATGATTCTTTTTATTTGTATAAGCGAAGTTTTTGCTACAATTCTTGACGGTGCCGATGTAAAATACCGTTTCTATCATATACTGGTAAACTTTGTAGGATTTTCGTTTGTACCTGGTATTTATTATACTTTAATGCGGGCGATGTTCCCTAAAAAGAACAAATTTTTTAATATTTTCCTTGCAATCTGGATTGCTTTTGATATTTTTATGCTTGTTTGCTTATTTACCGGAACCGAACACGGCATTATTTATGTTGATAAAAACAATAATTATTCAAGAGGAAAAGAATTCTTTTTCTTTATTATTGTTTATTCTTTTGGTACCATTTGTTTCTTTTTTGAAAATCTCTACATTTCATTACGCTTTTGGAAAAGAACAAACATCATGCTCATTATAGACTTTTTGTTCATCCTCTTTGCAACTTTTGTTCAAATCATCTTTCCAGGCATTCAAGTTTCGTGGACTTGCATTATTATTTCTATTACAATGTATTACTTATACTTTGAGTCACTTTACCAGCAAATGGACACTCAAACTTACCTTTTAAATTATACTAGTCTGAAAACCTGGAAAAAACATCAGAAAAAAACTGTTTTAATTGTAGTTGCAGAACTTGATAACTATTCAAAACTCAAAATAAATTATTCACGCGACCAGATTAATACAATTTTGGAAACGATTGCTAAATTATTCCATTCATATTACAAAAAATACGGCCGTTGCTATAGAATTGGCTCAGAAGAATTCTGCGTTGTAATCCCTTCTACAGGAATTGACATTGAAACTCTTAACAAAGAATTTTTCATAGATATTGTAAAATATAACTTTGAAACTGCCGATATGCCGCTCATTTCTATTGGTTATTCCGAAATGACTCCGTATACAGATATTGCTCAGGCACTTTCTTTAGCCGATGCCAAAAAACGCATTTTTATAAAAGAACGACTAAAATTCCTGTATTAATTTTTTTTATTTTGTAAAGATTTTTTTACTTTTATATTATTGACATACATACATATATATATATAATTAAATGGCATGGATGTTTTTGTTTAAATATCCATTATGCTTATGAGGAAGACTGTAAATATCGTAAGTGCAATTTTAACCGTTGTGCTTATGGTTTCGAATTATCTACTTTACAAGTTTCTAAGTTATAAGTTTGAGTATCTTTTTTACTCAATAAATAGTATTGTCATAGTCTTATCAGTTTTAACAGCCTACATTAATATAAGAAACTTAAATGAAGATAAAAATAACTCTATGCAAGATTATTTTATTAATAACATGCATGTGAGTTCTACTCCTGTTATAGAAAAACCAAAAGAAAACAAAATTGTATCGATTGAAAATATTCTTCAAGAAATAATTTATCCTTTACAATCCATAGAAGTTTCTGCAAAAGCACTAAGTAACCCTTTAGAACCCGAACTTCAACTTTCTGCATCAAAGCTCATTACCAGCAATATTAATCAAATCAAAAATATAATCGGAATAAACACATATAATAACGAAATCGAAGAAGAAGAAAATTTTATTCCATTTGAATTGCAGAACATTCCTGTAAAAGATGATATTTCCGAAAACATTTCAATCGGTATTTACGGCAAAAAGACCACAAACAACGAACGTCTTAATATGATTCTTCAAACTTCGGGATTTTTTGTTAGAATTACCGACAATTCGCAGGAAATGCTTTCGTTTATCGAAGAAAATCTTATTCACATGCTGATTATTTCTCCCGAATCTGAACAAGATGAATGTTTTACCTTGTGCAACGTAATTCGCCAGAAATATTCTTTGATTGATCTTCCAATTCTCGTTCTTGTAAATAAATACCGTTCGCACCTTATAGAAGAAAGCTTTAATGCACAAATTAACGACTTCCTTATCCGTCCTTTTGACGTTTCGGCTTTACTTGCAAGAATTCAAATTCTTATAAACTATCAGAATTTATATAATGAAAAACAGGAACTTTTAAAATCAGAAAAAGAAAAACGAACATTCCTGTATTTTGTAACACACAATGTAAATACACCGCTTACAGTTCTTTTAAACGAAATGCAGACTCTTTCCGAGCTTAGCCAGAAAATTGCACAAGAACAAACAGATTCCCCACTTCCAGAAGTTGTAAAAAATATACAGGAAAGCACAAATCAAATTAATATATTAATCCAAAATGTTTTGAATTCTTATAAACTTTCGGACGGCCGCTTTTTAATTAATCCTACAATCATAGACTTAGAAGAATACCTGACCATAGAAAACAAATATCTTACTGCAAAAGCTGAATTTAAAAAACAAAGTTTTATCTTTGAATGTCTTTCAAAAAGTCCACGTGTTTTCTGCGACATAAACAGTTTAAAAGGCATTTACACAAATCTTGTTGATAACGCAATAAAATACACACCCTTTGAAGGCCACATAAAAATCCAGATTACAAACGATAAAGCCTATGTTTACTTAAAAATAATTGATGACGGACAAGGCATTCCAAAAGAAAAACAAATCGTCCTTTTTGATCGTTTTGCAAATATTGGCTCCAAACCCACCTGGACCGAAAAATCCGTAGGACTGGGCCTTTATGTTGTAAATGAAATCTGCAAACTGAACGAACTTACCCTAGATTATACCGAAAACACCGACGCCCCATCCGGCAGCATTTTTACCATTCGTTTCCCAAGAATTAGCTAAAGTTATAAGATTTTTCTGGCGCCATCTTAACCACAACTCGCCTTCCGTGGCTTACCTACGGCCGGCCCTAATGGGCTGCTTCGCACCACTCCACGCTCGGGCGCCGCACCTATAAAAAAAAGCGGCAGTTCCGTAAAACTACCGCTTCCTTATCCTAGAACTTAGCCTTTCTAAGTCTTACTTTTTCAATATCCTCGCAGAACAGTTCTCGAAGGTCGTTCAATCCCAGTGCCATCAAAGCCATACGGTCAATACCAATACCCCAGGCAAGAACAGGACAATCAACGCCCATTGCTTTTGTAACTTCTGGACGGAAAATACCAGAACCACCAAGTTCGAACCAGCCCAAAACAGGGTGTTTAATATGAACTTCGATACTTGGTTCTGTGAACGGGAAGTAACCAGGAACGTATTTTACTTCTTCTGCACCTGCAATTTCTGTTGCAAACATTTTAAGCATTCCAAGAAGGTCTCGCAAAGTTACGTCGTTACCAGCAATAATACCTTCTGTCTGGTAGAAGTCGCTCAAGTGAGTTGCGTCTACTTTATCGTAGCGGAAACAGCGTGCAATACCAAAATATTTTCCAGGAATCTCTGCTTTGTGTAGCTGATGAGCAGACAAAACTGTTCCCTGTGAACGCAAAATCAAGCGTCGTGTAAATTCATTATCAAAAGTGTAGTTCCAGCCACGGCTACCAGTATTTCCACCATTTTCGTGAACAGCTTTTACGTTGCTCAAATATGGTTCTTCAATCATCTTAGCATGAGTTGGATTTTTAATGCGGTAAACATCGTGAATATCGCGGGCAGCGTGGAACTGTGGCATGAACAAAGCGTCACCATTCCAGAATTCAGTTTCTACAAGCGGACCATCAAACTCCTGGAAACCAAGAGAAGTAAGTTTGTCTTTTACGCTTTCCAAGAACTGAACATAAGGATTTGTACGTCCAGGAATAATTCTTGCTGGAGGAACTGCAATATTGTAACCGCGGAAAGTTCCGTTTTTCCAGTCGCCGGTTGCAAGCATTTTTGGTGTAATTTCGCCAATTTCGTTTCCTGTAACGCCTGCATTTTTAAGAGCATCGCGAACTTTTTCAAAACCAGACTGAAGTTTGTAGAAAACAGTTTCGCGTTCAATCATCTTGAATGGAGAATCAGCGGCACCACGTTTTTTTGCAAGACCGTTCATTGCATCAGCTTCTGCAGCAGATAAATCATCTTTATTTAAAAGTCCGTTTTCTACACTGCATGCTTTTTTAATAAGGTCTGTTGTTACTTTAATTCTTGCAGGAAGTTCAGCGCCAGTGTATTCAACCTTTTTCTGGTCATTCATTTTAAGAACGCCATCTTTTACCAAAGGTCCAAATGCAGAACCAACATCTTTTTGTTCAAGACCAATTCCTGCAGCAATTTCTGGCATTGTATGAGCGCCGTTATATTTAAGGAATTTAACCATGCGTTCTTCAACTGTACCAGTTTTTGCAATTGCACGACCGTAATCTGTAATTTCGTAGAATGTATGTGGAGTGCGGCGTACTTCCTTTAAAAGTGATTTACCACTAAGCCAAGAAAAGGCCTGATTAGCATGACCTTCTTTATATTCCAAATCTTTCTGAAGTTTTTCTGATGTAAGTTCATCCTTGTCTGAATATTTTAAAAGAACCTTAATTTCAAGTGGATGAAGATTTTTGATTGTATTTTTAATATCCATTTTTTTTGTCCTAGAAAAAAATTAAGCCGACGGTCTTAAACCATCGGCTTATTCTACCATATTCCCGATAAAAACTAAATAGCTTTAGAAAGAATTTTCGTTAGCGGGAGAATTTTACATAAGAAATATACTGTGCCTTACGTCTTCCGCGTTCGTCTTTAAAGAAACGTTCACGATCATCACGCAAGTAACGGTAAGAATAATATTTTTTATCTTTCTGAAAATCCTGAAGACAAGCCATTACTGTATTCATAGCTTCTCCACGATCATAATTAATATACATACATTCATAATAAATACGTACTTCATCATAGAATGGTGAATATTCAATTTTTACGCTTGCATTTTTCTTTTCAGCGCCATTCTGGTCCAAAAGATGCTGATTTTCTGGAATAATAACTTCTGTTCTAGCTTTTTCTCTGTCGTATCTTCCCGGATCAAGTTCATCAAGATTTACATCCTGTGCAAAAAGTCCTGTTGCAAGACCTAAAAGGCAAACTAAAAATATTGATTTTTTCATAATAAAAACCTCCGTCAAAACTGTTTATACTCTAATATTCTACCGCATTCCATAAAAAAATCAAGGTTTATTGTATAACGTCCTGCATCAATTCCTAAAGTCGGAATTTTTCTTAGCAGAAGCTTACCTCGAATTTCTTTTGGCTTGTTTTTTATTACAGAACGATAATAATTCCGAACTGCATTTTTAGCCGCATCCTCTGCAGCCTGCCTGATTCCGTCAAAGCCCAGCTCCAACGAACCATATCCACGCCCCTGAATCGTTGGATTCTGGATTGTAGCCCATAAATAATAATTTTGTATCTGGTATTCCGAACGAGTAAAATCACACCAACAGTTAAGACGGTTGTCTTCTATCCATGGCGAAGAATAAGTAATTATATCTCCCTCTCCCTCCGACAGTGGCTGAATTTCACTTAATTCAAAATATTCTTGAACCTCCCGAGTTTTATCATAAGGTACATAAACAAAATCCCAGCCATAAACCATACCTTCCATCAAAAAAGGTCCGGTTTCACGAATTCTGCTTATAGGAAAATCATAAACACCTGAATCCGGGTCGTAAGCGTCTTTTAGTCCAGGATAAGCATCAAGTTCGGCCCAAAGCGGAAAACGGATGTGTTCAATAACTGATGGCACCTGCGCATACAAAACGCCGCCAAATCCAGCTAAAATTCCGCCAATAAAAAATACGGCCGCTGCAAGAAATATTTTTATTTTTTGAAAACGTCTTTCCATATCTTTAATGGTCGGATTCCCATCCTAATTCTAAAGTACGCCCAAGCACATAAAAACCCAAAAAGATGAGTCATATGCGCTATGTTTCCGCCGCCAAAGAACTGACTTACAAGCTCAACAATTGCGTAAATCAATACCAGAATTGGAGCCGGAACAGGAATGATTCCCCATATAAAAATAACGGAACGAGGAAATGTTACGGCAAATGCAAAAAGAATTGAATATAAAGCACCGCTTGCACCCATCAAAAATACGTTGGTTGAACCGGTGAAAAAATAAACTGCAAAAGAAAGAACTCCGCTAAAAAATCCGCAAACTAAATAAAAAAGAAGAAATTCAAGAGAACCCCACACTTTTTCTATCTGAATGCCAAAAAACAAAAGTCCAAGCATATTAAAAAAGATGTGACTGAAATTTCCGTGAACAAACATATATGTAAAAAACTGCCAGAACCATTTGTAATAAATTACAGTTCCAACGTTCAGGGCAAGATACGCATCCAACATAGGAAAAAATCTTCCTAAAACATAAACAATCACATTTATAAGGATTAGGATAAAAACCGCGTGAAAAAATGTATATTTAAATGGTCGTCTAAAAAAAACAGGCTTATCCATTTTTGCCCGTTACACCAGGTTCATAAAAACTTACCTGATTCCTTCCATTACTTTTAGAAACATACAACGCCTGATCTGCCTGATTTACAAGTTCGTTAGTTGAATTTACAAAATTTGTTTCTGCATCATAAACCGAAACACCGCCCGAAATTGTAACGTGCAAATGCTTATCTTTATAAACAAAATCAAACTCTTCAATCTTTTTGCGAATTCGTTCTGCAACAAGCATTGCATCTTCTTTATCTGTTCGGTCCAAAAGTACAGTAAATTCCTCGCCACCATAACGACTTGCCATATCTTTATCGCGTAGACTGGATTTTATAATATTAGCAACATTAATCAGAACAAAATCGCCGCATTCATGTCCATATGTATCGTTGAATTTCTTAAAGAAATCAATATCAAACATAAGAACTGCAACCTGCTGATTTGTAAGAAAAGCCGAATCAATAGCATCGGAAAGTACATTAAAGAAATAATACTTTAATTTAAGATGCGTCATCATGTCAGTAGAAGAACGTTCCAAAAGTGCTGCATTATTAATTGCAACCGAAGCCAAAGAAGCGATGGACATAATCTGACTTTTTTCGTAGTCGGTGTAAGAAGTGTCATCTTCAATTGCAATGCGTTCCTGCAAAATCAAAAGTCCGTTCAAATGCTGGTTTTGAATAAGAGGAACAATAAGAGTTGGCGAAAGTTTTTCAAGAACATTAAGTGAATCGTCATTCGGAATAAGATTTTTTAATGATTCGTATGTAACCGGCTTTTTAATTTCAAGAAGAATTGCCGTAAGTTTAGAATTTACAAGGATTTCTGTTCGTTCAGACTTTCCTTCTGCATTAAGTTCTTTAGAAGTTTCAAGAACGTAAGTTTCGTTGGTAACAAGGTCTCGTACAAAAATTTCGGCACCAAGAACATGCATTTGTGCCATACAAATATAAACAATAGATTCAAGAAGATTTTTAAAATCAAGAGTTGAACAGAACGATTTTGCTATATCAATAAGTTGCTCAAGGTCATAAATTTTTTTCTCATATTCCATTGTCTGTGCAAGGACATGTTTTTCTGTTTTGAGAACTTCTTTTTTTTCTGCTTCCTGCTTTTTTTGGGAAACTTTAGGTGATGAACTCTTTTTCCTCATGATTTTTTTTCAGTACTATTTATAATAACATAATTCTTCATAATTTCAAAGAATATTTTCCATTGCGGGTAATATTCTTCAATAAGATTCGTGTTTTCCCTGTTTCTTGAAGAAAACATGAGTACTTTTAAGTTCTGAATAATTTCGCTGGAAGGTTTTTTAGCGTCGGCAAGAAGTTCTCCAAGCTGTCTGTAAAGATTATGAAGATTTGTAACTACATTTTGCAGCATTTTGTGAGCATCATCATTGATTGTAAGAACCATTCGTTCAAGACGTTTGTAAAAATCTTTATCTTTATGACTATCAAGAACATA
Organism: Treponema sp.; assembly: GCA_024680155.1. GTDB lineage: Bacteria > Spirochaetota > Spirochaetia > Treponematales > Treponemataceae > Treponema_D. The sequence goes on along the minus strand of JAILCM010000281.1, from coordinate 4,785 downwards.
ATTTTTTAAAACCGCAATACTATTCTTTTTGTCAGGCCCAAACGAATCTTCAAATTCTTTAAGAATTTCTTCGGAAGCAATTGCAGAATAAACCAATGAAGAAAAGTTCGACTTAAAATCCGGATTATTAAAAAAGCCTTCAATCACTAAATCGTTTAAAAGTGCATGAATTGAACTTGGAAAAAAATGATGTAAAAATGTTTTTAAAATGCGAACCGGCAAAATCCACATAAAATTAAATGAAGTTGTCTGCTGCAACATTGCATTTGAATCGGCATTATACGCAACAACTTCATCAAGCGGCGTATCGTGGAAAAGATTTTCCAATTCAGCAGTAATTCGTTCATCCTGAATTTCAGACTTCATTCGTTTTTCATCAACTTCAAATTTTTCCTGAAGCATTGTAGCAAATTCCTGACGAGGCGAACCTTCATAAGCAGCCACACGCGGCTCGTAATTTGGATCCTCTTTTGCATAACGAATAAGCTGTTTTAATTTATCCTGCGAAATAACCCGTGTAATTATATAATTAACTTTTTTAAGACAAGAAACATAACGTTCAGATTCAGAAGGAGGAAGTTCTCCACCATTAGCCAGATTTGCAAGCGCTACAACCTCATCAGCCATTGTTTTTGTAATTCTAAGCCCCGCAAGTTGGTAGTACAAATCTTCCAAAAGATTAACTGCCTTTTGCACACTCACCTGCGAATAATACGGTTTGTACGCCAAATCAGCCGGAATAAAGTTACCGTCAAAAACCTGCATAAACTGAACAAAATTATAACGGCAAAATTCCACAAAACGGCGCAAATCCAGAATATCTTTGTCCATTCGCTTAAAACCATCGGAATTCAAATCCTTTATAAGGGCTTCCATAATTTTTCGGTGCCGCATATAAATTCGTTCAGGACTGTTCGGTTCTTCCAAAACTTCCTCTTTACGGTTTTCGTACGAAAGTTTTTCCAAATTTTCCTGCTGAATACCAGAATAACCGGTTACAATAAGCTGGGCTTCAAAACGATGCTGCTTTGGAACATCATTCGGGCTAACAGTAAGCGCAAAAAGATTTTCAAGGGGTTTAGTTGTTTTATAAAGAGAAAAAATTGCTTCGGCAAAATTAGGCTGAAGACATCCGTCCTTAAAAATTACAGGCTCATAGGTTCTAATTTCTGCATCAAGTTTTTTCAGCAGCTGTTTCTTCTGAACTTCTGGTGAGGAACGTCTAAAAATTGAATCAAAAAAATCAGAAATTGTCTGAAAAAATCCCATGCACGAACCTTAAAATTTTTAAATTCAAAATTAATTTTAACGCATTAATGACTTGTTTTCAACTTGTAAAATTTTTGTGAATTCTTTGTGAAAATTTAGCGCCAGCTTGTACAACCAACTCACCTTCCGCGGCTTACCTACGGACGGCCCTTACGGGCTGCTTGCGCACCGCTCCACGCTTGGGCGGCATTAGTTCAATCAACTAAAACAAAAAAGCAAAAATTTCGCGGTAATCGGCAATTGTGGCAGCGTGAACAATTTTAGCTCGAAGGGCGGCTCCGTTTTGAATGCCTTTTGAATAAGCAGAAAATCTTTTACGCATTTCCAGACAGGCGTGTTCTTCGGAAGTTTGAGCGGCAAGGCGTTCCAGTTCTTCAAATCCAGTTTTTACTCTGTCAATTGCGGGAACAGGTTCATATTTGCCGGTTGTAAGTAAAGATGTTGTATCGCGGAAAATAAACGGATTTCCCATTGCACCACGCGCAAACATTACGGCATCAACTTTTGTCTGGTCGAGCATTCGGCGGGCATCTTCAGGTTTGAACAAATCTCCCGAACCAAAAACAGGAACAGGAATTTTGTCTGGATGCGCTTTGTTCCATTCGCCAACAAAATCTACAAGTTCTTTCATTATGTTCCAGTCAGAAAGTCCTTCGTAACCTTGCGCACGTGTTCTTGGATGAATTGTAATTGCACTAACTCCCGCTTCAAGTCCAGCCTGAGCCGCTTCTTTCCACGTAATATTCGGTTTATCCCAGCCGGAACGGATTTTTATGCTTACAGGAGTTTCTTCTGCCGCGTCAATTACAGCTTTTGCAACTTTGTACAGGCGGTCGGGGTCACGGGTAAGGGCAGAACCAGCTCCTGTTTTTATGATTTTTGGAACAGGACAGCCGCAGTTTATATCAATTACTTCGCAATGAGTTTTTTCGCGAACAATTTTTGCAGCCTGAGCCATTGTGTCTGGTTCACCACCAAAAATCTGAACGGAATAAGCGTTTTCGTTACATGCACGGGTCATTAAAACTTCAGTTTTTTGATTATTACGGACAAGAGCTTCGGCACTAACCATTTCGGTATAAGTAAAGCACGCTCCGTTTTCCACACAAACAGAACGAAAAGCCACATCACTATAACCAGCAACTGGCGCCAAAAAGAGGTTTCCTTTTAATTCAACATTCCCGATTTTTACAGGATGATAAAGATCTAACATAATTAAGATTAATATGGTAAAGCTAAAAATTGCTTTCGCAATTTTTTTAACGCTTTGCTATAGAACAACGGTCGCCAGCGACCTTACACAGGCAGTTTTAACTGGCATTTACCAGTAAGCAGAAGCCTCCGCTCATTCAGGAAGCCCAAACGCTTTGCAGCTGTTTTTCCAGAGCTGTTCGCTTAATTCTTCCAAATCCATTTCGAGCATTTCGGCAAGGAAACGTGCAGTCGATGGCAAATAAGCAGGCATTGTACGTTTGCGTTCGCGGAATTCAGCTGGAATCATGAACGGACTTTCGGTTTCAATCAAAATGCGGTCAACTGGAATATTTAAAACAGTTTCGTGCAGGTTGCGGGCATTTCGGTAAGTTAAATTTCCTGCAAAACTGAACCAGATATTTTTATCAAGGCATTTTTTTGCATATTCAGCATTTTCTGAATAACAGTGCAAAATTGCTCCGGCATCTGGCATTCGTTCTGTCAAAACATCATACAAATCTTTTCCTGCTTCACGGTTATGAATAATTACAGGAAGATTATGTTTCTGCGCAATTTCAAGCTGAGTAATGAACAATTCAATCTGTGAACGCTTATCGCCAAACTGTTTGTAATAATCCAATCCTGTTTCTCCAACTGCAACAACATTCGGATATTCAAGATATTTTTCGATTGTTGCAACAAAATTTGGACCAGGATTACGAACTTCGGACGGAGCAACACCAACTGCGTGGTAAATATTTGGCATTGCTTTTAAATTGGCATAAACCTTTGGAAAATCCATGAGACTATTATTTATGCTTACAATGCGTGCAACTCCAGCCTGCTTTGCCTGCTGAATAACGCGTAATTGTTCAATAGGGTCATCGTAAATAAGCCCGATGTGAGCGTGAGTATCAAAAAACTTCATTTGCTTTGCTTCCTAAAAAAGGACGAACATTCAAACGAATATCGCCTTTGGGTGAAATGAATCAGCGCAAAAATACGCTAATCAAACTTTATGTATCTACCGATAAAGATAACACATGATTGTTGAACAGTCAAATTTATTTGTAAATCTTCTTATATTTAGTATCATAGTTTGACACATTAGAAGTTAACATGGTATACTATAAGAACCTGTTTTATATTTGGATTGGAGTCTAAATTGCCAAGAGCACAGAAAGCTGTAAAAAAATATGAAAAGAAATTCGCTTCCAGCCTTTCTAAACGTATTGGTCATGCTTTACGTTCAGTTGGATATTTCTTTGTAAAAATTTTTAAAGTATTCGACAGCAAGCTTACAATCATGATTGTTCCTCACTCTAAAAACAAGGTAATTAACTTCCAGACAAATGTATTTGCACTTACTTTGGGCTGTTTAGTTGCAGTAGGTCTTATTTCTTCTTTCATTTATTTTAATAGACGAGCAATCACAACAAACTTAGAAATCACAAATCTTGAAGGCCAGAACCGCGAAACTCTTGCAAGTCTTGACCAGCTCCGTGACGAAAATACAAATCTTTTTCAGGCAGCAAAACGTTTCCAGACTTCACTTTCGCATTCACTTTCTTTAGTTGGACTTGAACCTGTAGATAAAAATAATAACACAACTCTTTCTAACAGCGACCTTTCTTCTTTGTTTAATTCAAGCGATGTTGTAAATGGAGTTGCACGCGAAGTTACAGACATTCAGGAACTTACTTCTTATCTTGAAAATGCAGTTCAGCCAATTGAACAGATTGGTAAAATGCTTAAAACTCAGCAGACACTTTTTCAGGAAATTCCAAGTATCTGTCCTATAAAGAGTCCAAACCTCCATGTTTCAATGGCATTCGGACCAAACGTTCATCCGGTTTACGGAACCTGGTACATTCACAAGGGAATCGACTTTTCAACATGGCGTTCGGGCGATCCTGTAATGGCAACAGCTTCTGGTCAGGTTGTAAACGTTGGTTTTGATAATCTTTTTGGTAATTCTGTAATCATTAAGCACAATCACGGTATGTATACACGTTATGCACACCTTAGTTCTTATAGAGTTAAAAAAGGTCAGTTTGTTGAACAGGGCGAAATTATTGGTAACGTCGGAAAATCTGGTATGACAACTGGTCCTCATCTCCACTACGAAGTTCACATTGGTTCTGACGTAGTTGACCCTTCAAAATACGTAAACATCAAATTTTCAAAATAGGTTTATATGGCACTAAGAATTGATGACATTTCCCTGAACACGATTATAGGAAACGGAACTGCAATTACTGGTGATATTCATGTAAACGGTTTTGTGCGAATTGACGGCGACATTAACGGAAATCTTGATAC
>JAILCM010000254.1 GCA_024680155.1 Treponema sp. | reverse complement strand
CATTGTTTTTGAAAAAATGCTGCAGGGTAAATCCAACGAAGAAATCAGCAGCGAACTTTTTATTTCTCTCCACAGCGTTCACAATTACGTTACCTATATTTATACTTTAGCAGACGTCCACAATCGAACCGAATTTCTTGAAAAGTTTGGAAAAAGGTAAGATAATTGTACAAATGAATAAAATTAAACTTGAAAATATAGCTATCGCACTTGGGACGTTATTTTTTGTGAGTTTTTTTTCATGCAAAGTGGAACTTCAAACAAAATATATCGAAAAGCAATATGCTGCCCCTGTAACGTTCTTATCTTCTGTTAATGATGATGGAAGTGTTTCTGTTTCTATGGCAACTCTGACGGAAGGTGCTGCAATTTTTTATACGACGGACGGCACAAATCCCAATGCAAAATCCTTTAAATATACGCGACCTCTTGTTTTTACAGAAAATGTAACGGTTTCGGCAAAGGCTGTAAAAAACGGTTTAGAAGACAGTGCAGTTTCTTCGGCGGTTATTTCAATTTCGGAAAAAAATCCGGCTGAGCAGGACGAAAACGGAGGTGCAGGAGATTCAACTGGCGGTAACGGACAATCCTATAACTACAAAATTGATTTATCATATCTTCTTATTAAACAGCAGTCGGAAGAAAGTTTTATCTGGAAAAGCGGCGTAAAAACTGAAGAATACAATAATTATATTTACAATCTGGATTTAACTTCTGCTTTTATAAACCAGTATGGAAGAATGCCTCAGACTGGTGAAAAAGTGCGGGTGATTTGGCGCGGAACTTGTGATAAATCCTTACCAGAATCAAGCTTAAAACTTAAACTTGTAGATGCAAATACTCAAACTGCAGAATGGGGAAAAGCACGTTCTGACTTGACATCATTTCCAGAAATTACTGCGAATAAGGATTTTATAATTGATTACATTTTTACAATTTCTTCAAATCCGATTGAAAAAGTGATTCTCAATTTTACGTATTCCAAGCAAGTGCTCGATTCAAAAATTACGTTCAAACTTTCTGGGCTTCATTCATCATTCAGTAAAGATTTTGAACTTGCTCCATCCGGCGATGTAATTGTAAATCCGCACAAAGGCTTTGTTCAGTATGCCTGGTCACCACAATATCTGAGCAATAAATATTGGGATGCAACTCTTGCTTCGGGTAAAAATCCTGCATGGGATTATTGTTCTGTAGTTTATACGGGAACGGGCTGGAATTACATTCAAAAAGGGAAAAATGAATACGATTGGTCTAAAATGGATGAAATGCTTGAGCTTTGCGGGAACAGCGGCAGAACTTTAGGTTGGCGTATTTATCCTACAAATAGCATCGATGGCGAAAAAGGTGATTTAGTTCCTGAATTTATTTATGAAGCGGGCTGCAAGTCTGTTCTGGCAACGATTAAGGGAACAGAAACAAAAATCCGTGTGCCTGATTGGGAAGATCCGATTTATTTGCAGGCGTGTAAGGATTTTGCTGATGAAATGGCTCGTCGTTATGATGGTGATAAGCGCGTTGAGTTTATTGATATCCGTTGCTTTGGAAATTGGGGTGAGTGGCATTGTTCACAACTTGATGGAAGCGAAATGCCTTCTGCTGAAATTCAAAAAGAAATGATTGCGTATTATGCTTCGGTGTTTAAATCTACTCAGCTTGTTGTTCCTAGTGATTGCCGCGGTGAAGTTTATGAATATGCGCTTTCTATTGGGGTTGCAAAACGTGATGATGGTTTGATTCAGATTGCAGGACGCGAAGATGAACTTGCAAAATGTTATTCAGCCGGACTTCCTACTGTTGGTGAAAATTGCGACGAATATGAAAATATGCTAAAACTTGTTGATAGCGATAGGTGGCATCAGAAATGGACGTTGGAACGATGGAAAAATGTCATCAACACTGCGCATCTTACATATTATGAAATGGATCGTGGCGGTAAATGCGGATATAATTTCTTGAATGATAATCTTGATGCCGTTTGCGAAATGAATAACAAACTTGGTTATAATTTTGAAGTTACTTCTGCAAAACTTGAGTATGATGATGATTTAAATCTTCTTCTTACTGTGACTGTAAAAAATACCGGTCTTGCTCCTGCTTTTTTTAATTTTAATCTTATTGCCGATATTACAGATTCCTCTGGAAAACGCACGTTTATGATTGATGGTGTTCGTCGAATTAAAAAAGGTGCATTTGCTGATGGCGAAGAAAAGACTTTTGTTTTTTATGATTCATCTGATGATTTGAAAAAGCCTTTGTGCGACGGTGATTGTATCTGCCTTGGTCTTTACGAAGACAGTGAAGGTGAATTTCCGAATGTAAAATTTGATAATAAAAATACTCTTGCGAACAATAAGTTGTGTCTAGGTAGATTATGAGAATTCAGCCGTTTAATATAAAAAATCTTCCATTTATTTTGGATGTAGTTGTTCCTCTTTGGAGTCCTCCTGTTGGCGATGATGAATTTAAGCGTTTTAACGTTGAATATATTGTCCGCCGGAATCTTTTTGAAAATTCATATAATTTTGAACTTGCTGATGAGAATGGCATATTTTTGTCGTCTGCTTTTTTTACCCGGAAAAATGATGTAAGTAAAGCGCAGGAGTGGTTTGCCCAAAATTCCGGTCGTTTTCCAGATGATTTTAAAGTTGCTTCAAAAATGAGTAACACTTTCTGCCAGATGATGGATGAACGCACTCTTAGTCTTATGAACGATGATGATATAAAATTGTCATTGTTTATTAGTAGAAAACCAGGTGCCGGAATTACTCTTTTGGATGAATTGTGTGTTCGCCTTGGTGATGAAGGGTGGAAAAATCTTTATTTGTGGACCGATTGTGAATGCAACTGGCTTTGGTACAAGAAACACGACTTTATTCTTGTTGAACAATCTGTTTACGAACCGTTCAGTTCCGAAGACGAAGATTATCAGACGTATATTTTTAAGAAAAAACTTTAGTATAGTAGAATAATCTTAAAAAATGCGATTTTATACTATAAATAATATTGCTATTATAGTTATTTTATCTTATAATCATGTATAGATGAATCGAACGTACATCGCAATAGACTTAAAATCTTTTTATGCCTCGGTGGAATGCAGGGAGCGCGGTCTTGATCCGTTGACGACAAAACTTGTGGTTGCGGATAAAAGCCGTACCAGTAAAACTATTTGTCTTGCGGTAACTCCAGCTTTAAAAGCTTACGGCCTTTCGGGTAGAAGCAGACTTTTTGAAGTAGAAGCTAAGGCAAAAGAAATAAAACGCCAGACTGGAAAAGAACTTGAGTATATTGTTGCGGTGCCGAGGATGGCTCTTTATATTCAATATTCAGCCAGAATTTACAGTGTTTATCTGCGGTATTTTTCGCCGGAAGATATACATGTTTATTCTATAGATGAAGTTTTTATTGATGCAACGAGTTATCTTCCGTTTTATAAGATTGGTGCGCGAGAGCTTGCCGCTAAAGTAATTGCAGATATTCTTGAGGAAACCGGCATTACGGCAACGGCGGGCATCGCTACTAATCTTTATCTTTGCAAAATTGCAATGGATATATGGGCAAAACATTGTCCTGCGGATTCTGACGGTGTACGAATTGCCGAACTTGACGAAATGACTTATCGCCGTGAATTATGGAATCATAAGCCTATTACCGATTTTTGGCGTGTTGGAAAAGGAACTGCACGTCGGCTGGAAAAACGGGTTATTTTTACAATGGGCGATATTGCTCGAGCTTCGCTTGAACGCCCGGAAGTGCTTTATAAAGATTTTGGAATAGATGCAGAAATCTTGATTGACCATGCCTGGGGCCGGGAAAGTGTTGGTATGAAGGATATAAAAGCCTACCATTCCGAAGCAAAAAGTCTTGGAACTGGTCAGGTTTTGCATTGTGCATACACTTTTGAAAAAGCCCGGATTATTGTACGCGAAATGGCAGAAGCTCTTGCTTTGGATTTATTTGAAAAACAGCTTGTTGCTTCTTCGATTACGCTGCATATTGGTTATGATGTGGAAACTTTGGAAATGTCTGGTACGGATGTTTTTAATGGCGAAATTGTAAAGGACTATTATGGCAGATTTATTCCAAAGCCTGCACACGGAACCATTGGTTTTGGTATGTATGGAGGTCAAACAAATTCTTCGAACGAAATTGTGGGAGCGGCGGTAACGTTGTACGAAAAAATATCGAATCCAGTTTGGCTTATACGACGTGTAAATATAACTGCAAATAACACAATGCCTTTAGAAGAACGTCAGCCGGGACTTTTTGATGAAGACGCTGGTATAAAAAAAGAAGATAATTTGCAAAATGCACGTCTAAAGATTATAAAAAAGTTCGGTAAAAACGCACTTTTAAAAGGAATGGATTTTGAAGAAGGAGCAACAACGCGCGACCGAAATGCTCAGATTGGCGGGCATAAAGCGTGATTTTTTGGAAGTATTATGGTGGCAAAAATGCAAAATGGAAATTATGACGACATAATCAATACACAATGGACCCAGGATTCTTTGAAAAACCGGATGCCTGTTAGCCAGCGAGCCAAAATTTTCCTTCCTTTTGCCGCCCTTACCGGCTACGAAGACGAACTTGATAAAACGCTTGCAAAAGAAATAGAATCCATGCAGCAGCGAACCGGCCAAATAAAATTCTACGAAGATGCCCCCAAAAACGTGGAGAGCCCGCCCCGCACTAACGTTGTATGCCCCCACAGCTCAAGCCCTCATTAACATTGTATGTAGGGACAGCACAAGTACTCGTGCCACAGTTTTGTCTTGACAAAACTGTGAATGCCCCCGTACTCGTTAACGTTGTGTGTATAAGCAGTTCGTAATACCAATGCCACAGTTTTGCCCTAGCAAAACTGTGAGTGAGGGCCGTATAAGTTATAGTTAAAGTAAACGCAGAAGCCCTCACTCCTTCCAGGGAAACAAAAAGCTCTTCAGTTTTCTTGGGCCTAGAGTTTCGCGGTCATCGTAGATTAATTCTTCCCATGGAATCTGGCGGCGTTCCTTTTTTGTTTTAAGTTCAGGGTGTTCTTCCAGATAATCGTATTTGTAAAGGCGAATTCTTAAAGCATTTGTGTTTGCAATCAGCATTCCGGCAACAGAAGGGCAGAATCCGAACATCAGAATACTTGGAATAAGCATTACAACGTTGTGGAGGAACCAGAAAATTGAATAGCCGGTGTTATCAAAGAAAATCAAAAACGACTTTTTAAGGCATTTTGCAAAATTGTTGTGCATGAGCGAACGGATTGGCAAGAACCACTGCAAGGCAAGCAAAAAGAAAACATCAACCCAGAATAAAAGTGAACCTGCAAAAAAAGCTGTGAGCGAAGTTGATTGTAAAAAGTAAAAATCAAAAGCAAAGAAAGAAACAAGGCTTACTGCGGCAATCAAAAGTCCGAACAATGTTGCATCTTTTAAAACTCCCGGCATTCCCGTAAAGTAGTCAAGAATTTTTATTCCGTCAAAATTAGCAATTTTTGCAGCCTGTTCACCGTACGCAAAAGCTAAAATAGAAAAGTGAATACATCCAAAAACGTAAATTCCAATTAAAAGCGCATAATGCATAAATTCAGGACCGCTTTCTGGAACCAGTTTTACTGCCCACATAAAAAGAAAGAAAAATCCAAATCCAGAAATCAAACAAAGTGCATTTGTAATAACTACAGAAAGAAGGTTATCCCATCCATCACAAAAATTCTTTTTTAAAATAAAACCGTACATGTTTTAAAATTTAACAGTTATTCGCTCCAAAGACAATAAAAATAGTACTTTTAATTTGAGAAAATTGTTATAATAAATGTTGCACAAGGATAAACGTAAAGTGATTTGTAAGGAGACGTTACTTTAATGAAAAATTTATTAAAAAAATCCATTTCCATTTTAATATTTTTGACTGGCTTTTTTTGCGCCGGTGGAATTGGCACGATAATTTTTGATGACACACGCATTTTCGCTGGTAACAGTTCACTTTTTGCAGAAGAAACATCCATAGAAAATCTGTACAAATATAAACTTAAAAACGGACTTGAACTTTTTGTTGCCGAAAATCATACGGTACCGCTCGTTTATATAGAAATTTGTGTGCGTGGTGGTGGAATTGCCCAAACAAAAGAAAACGCGGGACTTTTTCATCTTTACGAGCATTTAATGTTTAAAGGAAATAAAAAATTCAAAACAGCAGAAGAAATGCAGTTTGCTCTTAATGAACTTGGAGTTGCCGACTGGAATGGTTCGACCAGTACTGAATTTGTAAATTATTATTTTACAGTTCCGTCTGACAAATTGCAGGAAGGACTTGAATTCTGGAGTTATGCAATTAGAATGCCAAATATTGATAAACGAGAATTTGAAGCCGAAAAAAAAGTTGTTCTTTCAGAAATTGAAGGTGATGCAGCAAATCCTTCCAAGCGAATGTACAATTTTATTTCACAAAAAATGTTTCCTCTTGCACCCTGGATTCGTAGTCCTGGTGGAACTAGCGAAGTTGTAATAAATTCAACTGTAAAAGATTTAAAGAAAATCCAGAAAGAATATTATATTCCGAATAATGCGTCTTTGTATGTTGGTGGTGATGTTGAGCCGGAAGAAGTTTATAATCTTGTAAAAAAAATCTACGGTTCCTGGCGTAAAGGAAAAGATCCATGGAAAAAAAATGTAATTGAATATACAAAAACTCCGCTTGCTCAAACTGAATACTATGTTATGCCTTTTGATAAAGTTTCTCCTCAAATGGCGCAGGTTATTGTTAATTGGCGTGGACCGGATGCAGAATTTGACAGAAAAGACACTTATGTTACCGATATGATGCTTCATCTTACAAATAATCCGCAGAGTTATTTTGTTCAGACTTTGGTTAATAATTCGCAGCTTGGAATTCCTGATGAAGATTATTTGGGTTTTGATTATGCAACATATCGTCGTGTTGGTATAATAGATGTTTCTGCAATCATGCTGGCTCCAGAACAGTATCTTCCTCTACGTGCAAAAATGCTTGTTGAAAATATTCCGCAGGCTCTTGAAGGTACGCTTGAACTTTCTGATGATGAAGCAGAACTTAATCTTGTAAAAAAACGTCTTTATAATTCCGAAATTTTTGAACGCGAAACTGCAGCTGGACTTTTGTCTACGGCTCGTTTTTGGTGGGTTTGTGCAGATTCTGATTATTATTTTTCTTATTCCGACAATGTTTCAAAAGTTGAAGTTTCTGATTTGCGCGAACTGCTTAAAAAATATATTGAAAATAAAAATCCTCTTGTAATTGTGCTTATTAATCCTGATGTGTATGAACAGTGTAAGGATGATTTTGCTGAAAATGGATTTTTGGAATTGGGGAAGTAGTTAGCGTTTAGCTTTTTGGTTGTGGGGGAGAGTTAGTGTGTGGAAAGATGATTTTGTGAGGGCGGAATAGATGAAAAAGATGATGAAGAGATTTTGTTGTGGAAATATAAAAGTTTTTGTTTCGATGGTGGCCTTTTTTGTGGGCGTGAATTTGAGCGTGATTTTTTGTGGCAGCAATTCACATGGTTTTGGCGGAAATTGTTTGTATGCATTTGGTGAGCGTGAAGTTACGGAATCAAAACTTTCTAATGGAATTCCAGTTTATATTGTAAAAAATGAAAATAATAAAATTGATTCTGTTTGCATTGGTGTAAAAGGCGGAACTGCTTATTATTCCGAAGATTTGTCTGGAATTGAAAATGCCACTTTTAAAATGATGCTTACCGGTTCTGCAAATTATTCAAAAAATGATATGCAGAATATTGTTTATGCTACAAATTCGCGGTATAAGGCTGGTTCTTTAAGAGAAGGTTCGGTTCTTTCGCTGGTTAGTATGGATGAATATTTAAAAGAAACTTTGCCATTGCTTTTGGATGGATTTGTTCACCCAAAATTTGACGCAAAAGAATACGAAAATCTTATGAATGATTATAAAGCCGGTATTCAAAATATGATGAATGAACCGCTTTCAATGGCATTTTATTACGGCAAGCAAATTTTGTACAATAATCACCCTTATGCAACAAGTGCAGGAGTAAGTCCTTCTTCGGTTTCTAATATTACGCTTAGAGCAATCAAAAATTATCATAGTGAACTTATGAATTCAAATCGAATTTTTGTAGTTGCTATTACAAATATGCCGCAAAATGAACTTGTTCCTCTTTTGGAAGAATATTTAGGTTCAATTCCTGTTGGAGAAGAACTAAAAACTGCTACGGAACCAAAAAAAATTACAAAAAAAGAAAAGGAAAATGAACATCCGTCGTTCGATCTTAATCAGGAGCCGCTTGTTCTTTCTCATCCGTCTGCAGAAGGTACTGGATTTGTTATTCGTGCTTACAATGCAGCAGGTTTTAAATCAAAAGATTACATTCCTCTTTTAATTGCAGAAAATATTTACCGTTCAATTTTATATCACGTGATTCGTGCAAAATATGGAATGTGTTATAGTGCTGAATGTACTAATTTTGGTGATGTTGAAAACGTTGGCTTTGAATATCTTTACCGTATTTCAGATTTTACTGATTTAAAATCTCGTATGTCCGAAGCAAGAAATATAATTAATCGTGGTGAATATATAATTGGTACAAATGACGATGGAAAGTTTATTTATGGAAGAATAAGTGATGATTTTGAAAACTTTGTTAATTCTGTAAAAAATTCTATGTATTCAGGGCTTGCGACTACTGCTTCTACTGCCAATACTTTGTGTACAAGTCTTCTTTTGTGGGGTGATTTGGATTCTTTGGATGAACATCGTAACCGCATAAATTCCGTTTCAATTTCGGAGGTACAGACTGCATTTGTGCGTTACATCAATAGTGATTCATTTTTCTGGATTGGAGTTGTTGGTCCCGAAAACGAGGAACTTCTGGAAGAAATTTTAAACGAAAAATAAGGTTGTGTGAATCGGATTCAAGTGCAAAGTGGTGATGTTGAATTGACTAAAAAGATTGCAGGATTCCGCTTTGCTAAAACTTGAATCCAACGCCAATTGAAAGTGGTGTAATTTCAAGTTGAGGGGCTTTTGTTTTACTAGTATTGTTTGCAAGTCCGTCGCTTGTTGTATTGTTAGAAGAATTATTTCCTGCATAAAAAGTGTGAATCCATGGAATCACAAAACCGCAGATTGTTCCAAGTGTTGCTCCAGTAAGAACATCTGTTAAAAAATGATTTCCACTGCAAAGTCTTAAAATTCCTGTTCCAACTGCAAGCGCGTAAGAGCCGCCTGTAATAACCCAACGCCATGGAGAATCTGGAAAATATTTGCTAAAAACAAAACTTGTAAAAGTTGCTCCTGCAAACGCCATTGTTGTGTGTCCTGATGGAAAAGATTTGCACCAGTCTCCGTCATCAACTTTGTCTTGTGGGTAACCGTCAAAATACATGTAAGGCCTTGCGCGTGTAACAAAAAACTTTGCAAATTCCTTCATTCCGTATGCAAACATAAGGCTTTCCAGATACATTACGCCAACTGTCATCCATTCTTCGGAAGGGGCAAACGCGAGCAGGGCAGGTGAACAAAGTGCTCCTACTAAAGTTGCAGTTCCTACAATATGCAATTTTTTTGAGTAAGGTTGCATGAAAATCTGGTCTAATTCATTTACACTAGATTTATCAAGAATATTCCCGTCAAAAGCAGGCTTTTTAGAATCAATCACAAATCCGCAAACAAAAGAACTTCCCGAAAAAAGTGCACCGGTTCCCAAAAGAATTCCATCCGTTACTGGCGAAAGCTTAAAAACTTCACCGCTTCCCCAAAGATTAAATTTTTTTTCTTCTGTTTGGGCAAATAACGCAAAAAACATAAAAATTGATGCAAAAATACAAATTGATTTTTTCATAAGATTGTCCGTGCTTTGATGTTGTAAAAATTTCTCAATTTACGCAAAAAATTGCAGTTTTTGTAAGCAGTTGCAAATTGTGTAAGTTGAGTTTATTTTTTAGAAATTGCCTTTTTAATGCAGTCAAAAGTTGTCGTGCTTAAATCATGTTCAATTTTGCAGGCATCTTCTTCGGCAATGTCTTCTGGAACTCCAATTTGAATAAGAAGTTCAGTAAGGACAGTGTGACGTTCGTAAATTCGTTCAGCAATTTCACGGCCTTTGTCTAGCAGCGTAATGTGTCCGTTTTCGGAAATTTGAATGTATTTTTCTTTTTCAAGATTGTGTACCGTAACACTTACTGAAGGTCTGGAAAAATTCATGGCACGCGCAATGTCAATTGAATGCACATCACCTTTTTTTGAAAGTACCAAAATAGTTTCAAGATACATTTCTGCTGATTCGCGGATTTTCATTTTTCACCTCTAATTAATTATAGAACATAAAAGTTCTTTTCTCAATCACGAATTTAAATATAGATATATTTCAAGAAAAATGATTATAATTAAATGATATATAAAATATTTTTATAGCTGGAGGCTGCAATGGAAGAGGAAAAGGCTACTTATTATTCAGATTCAGAAATCAATTCTTTGGAAGATTCTTTTATTTTAGGAAGATACGATACTCAGCTTGGTCCAAAAGGTCCTGCCTATTCACATTATAAAGAAGTTTTTGCCGCATTTAAAAGCGGACGTGCCATAAAATGGAACTGGTGCAATTTTTTCTTTGGAAGTTTTCATCTCTTGTACCGCAAGCAGTTTTTGTGGGGATTTTTGTCTCTGGCTGCAACTTTTGCATTTGTAAAATTTCC
>JAILCM010000098.1 GCA_024680155.1 Treponema sp. | reverse complement strand
GGAAGATTTGCAACTTCTTCTTTGTCTTTTGCAATTGTCTGTTTTTCGGTTTGAACTTCGTTGCGTTTTTTGTCGGCAGTTTTTTGTTGTTCTGTGGCAGTTTTAGCTGACTGTTTTGCGGCTTCTGTGTTACCGTCTTTTTTCTGTTGAGCAGCATCTTTTTGAGCTTCTTTTGCTTTCTGACCTGCATCAGTTGATTCGCGTTCTTTTAAATCAACCATTTTTTCACGGTTTTCAATTCCTTTGTCTGGTTCTTGGCGCAAGGCTTCTATAACTTTGTCATCACTGATTGTAGAAGTTTCAACTGGAGCTGCTTCCTGTGTAACGTCTTTAAGAGGAATTACAATCTGAGTGTTTCCAGCCCAATCTTCCCAATTAACGCTTAATCCAGATTTTTCTTCATCAAGATTTTCCAAAACTAAAGATTTGTATTTTTCTGCAAAGGAATTAAGGTTACTTCGGTAAACTGCATTGTAAACTGTAACAAAAGTTGCAACGGTTTGTGCATCATCAAGATTGTAGTTGTATGCCGACATCAAAAATCCTGTAAGAATTCGGCGCAAGTTTGTGATATGGTCAACTCCAGCTGTTTCTGAAAGAATAAAAATATCAGCATTCAAAAGTCCATCATTTTCGGTGTTTACAGCGTGAATTACAGAATATTTTGCTCCCGGCTGAATTGTGCGGGCTTCTTGAATATTTGTAGCAAGTTCCGTACCAAGTGAGGTTCCAATTCCTGTGATTGCGGCGGCAGATTCAATAATGGCATGAGGTCCACCATAATTTTCAAATTCAACAGAATCGGCAGAGGTAGAGCGGATTTCATCTTCATCAACTTCAAGGGCAGCGGCATTAAAACTAACAAAAAGAGCAGCTCCCAAAACAAAAAGCATGGCAAATTTATTCTTTAAGGACTTTATCATACTTAATTTTCGGCAGAATTTACTCGAAAAAACACCGTTGATTTGCTAAAATGTCCGCATGAAATTTGATTCACTGATTTTGGATGTTGACGGCACAATCTGGAATACAACTCCTATTGTTGCAGAAGCCTGGAATAACGCGATTGACCAGAATTTTCCGCAGGTTCCGCATGTTACGGCACAAATTTTACAGGGCCAGTTTGGAAAAACGATGAATGTGATTGCCGACAATCTTTTTACAGGGCTTAGTTCGGACGAAAAATCAGTTTTAATGAAAGAATGTTGCCGCTGTGAACAGTTAGCGCTCCATGCGAACAAAAAAAATATCACTTATGCGGGCGTGGTTGAAACAATAGAAAAAATCGCTGCGAAAATTCCTGTTTTTATTGTAAGTAACTGTCAGAAAGGTTATATAGAAGTTGTAATTGAAAAAAACGGCATTCAAAAATGGATTACAGATTTTGAATGTTACGGCAACAACGGAAAAAATAAAGACGAAAACATCCGGCTGATTGTTGAACGGAATAATTTAAAGGCTCCGGTTTATGTTGGCGATACTCAAGGTGATTTTGATGCGTGTAAAAAAGCGGGAGTTCCTTTTATATGGGCGGCTTACGGTTTTGGAAAAGATGTTGGGGCGGACGCCGGAAAAAATGCTGGCACTTTGGGAAAGAACGCAGATAAAGATTTGTTCGTTGCAAAAATAGATGAATTTGGGGAACTTAAGGATTTGCTTGGCGTGTAAAAATCCTGCCGGCTGCTGTTTTAATTTCGCATTTTGTAAATAAAACTCAACGCTTCATTCTACTCATCAAATCTCTTCCAGTTCTTCTACAATGTCATCATCACCTTCAATTATTGCTTTGTTTAAATTAGCATTACTGTCATTAAGAAGGTAATCGTTGTATTTGTTAAGTACGCCGCTAAAGTCAACTCTAAGAAGTTTCTGTAATTCTGGAAGTTCTGCGCGGATTTCGTCAAAATTTTCGGAAAGAATGACTGTAATTGAAGAATCAAGCTCTTTGTTGCGGGTCATTTGCGCAATTATAGAAAGCACGTCTTCTTTTGAAAATTCGCCCTTATAGCTTCGGCTGTCGCTTAAAGCACTCGTAATGTCGGCAACTGTAAGAATGCGCTGGATTTTTGTAATATTTTCTTCGGTAAGGTGCATAGGGTAACCGCTTCCGTTTAATTTTTCGTGATGGCGGAAAACGTTATCAATAATATTCTGCGGAACTAATCCTGTAAGAATTCGTTTTGAATGGCTTACATGGTACTTCATAATTCCCATCTCTTCTGGCGAAAGTTTACCTGGGAATTCTAGAATTCTTTGCGGAGTTGCGCTTTTACCAATATCATGGAGGACGGCACTTATAAAAAGTTCAGAAAGTTCTTCATCATTTAAGCCGGCTCTTATTCCAAGCGAAAGAGCATAACAAGAAGTATTAATGGAATGGCTCATCGTAACGGTACTTTTAAAATCGAGGAAATGGATTAAAAGACGGATTAACATTTTGTAGTCATCTCCGCTGTATTCAATCGTATCAAGAAAATCCATTAATTCCTGTTTGTAAGTTTCTTCTATAATGGGGAGCGTAAGACTGTCATCTATATTTAGCGATTTAAAAATTTCAACGTATTCAGGATCAAGAAGTCCTGGAGCAAGTGCGTTTAAATTTTCAGGCAAAGGTAAATCATGATTTTTATGAACAAAACTGCTTACGTAAGCGCAAAGTTGCAAGATTGAATGGTATTCTTCCTGGTAAAGAAAATCTTTTAAATCCTTATTAAACGGCTGATTAAAATTTTCCAGAGCAAGTGCATCTTTATGGAGCGGAGTTAAATATTCAAGATAATAGCAGCCGAATACATATTTACTTTCGATTTCGCGTCTTGGTGAAAAAAAGTCGATTGAAGTTTTGTAAGGGTCTTCTGCCGAAGATAAGGTAAAATCATCGCGGTAAAAACCAATTGTGTGGAAAAGTCCGAGCAAAACAAGATTTTGAATGGAGCATTTTTCTGAAAGCGGATGAGCTTGAGCAATTTTCATTGCAAGATAGGCAGTTCTTTCTGAGTGGAACAATACTTCGCGGTTAAAATTCTGCAGTACACGTTCGGCAATTCGTATGATAGAGCCGGCACTTACGATAGGAAGTAATCTTTCATCAAGTTCTGCTACATTCATTATGAATCCTGTTATTTGCTGTCTGGTATAAGTTTTGTTAGCGTATGGTCTTTTTGACGCCAGTTTTTATCAACTTTTACCTGCAAATCCAAATCTATTTTCTGTATATAAATTTCGGAAAGTTTTTTGATTGAGGCAAGTCTTATTTCTTTAATTTTTGCTGCCCCTTTTCCAATTACAATTCCTTTCTGGCTTTCGCGTTCAACACAAAGGAAGGCTCGAATCCAAAGTTTTTTGCCATCGTTTCTGTGTTCAATATCGGCAACATCAACGTAAAGCGCGTGTGGAATTTCATCTGCAAGACGATTAATTGCTTCTCCACGGATTACTTCGCAAATTCTAAAACGCAAATCCTGGTCGGTGTAAAGTTCTTCATCATACATAGGTTCACCAGCCGGCGAAATATCGTACAAAGCTTTTAGAACTTCGTTTATTCCAGTGTCTTTTTCGGCAGACATTTCAAGAATTCGTTCAGCAGGAATTCCTGGAAGATTTTCTTTTATAAAATTGCGGATTTTAAGCGGCTGAGCCTGTTGCAAATCAAGTTTGTTGATTGCAATTACAGTTTTTGCCTGAGCATTTTTTACAAGTTCTGCAGTGTGAATTTCTTCTTCGCCCGGAGTTCTTGTAGCGTCGATTATATAAAGAATGCAGTCAATTCCATCAAGCTGACTTTCGGTAACGTTGCGCAAACGAAGATTCAGTTTTTTTTCGGAATCGTGGTAGCCCGGAGTATCAATAAAAATAAGCTGGCCAAAAGAAGTATTAACAATTCCTTTGATTGCATTTCGCGTAGTCTGTGGAATTGGAGAAACAATGCTAACTGGTTCCTGGCACGCCGTATTCAAAAAAGTTGATTTTCCAGCCGATGGCCGCCCGATAATAGCAACCACAGCAGTTTTAAGTTCTTGTGTATCACTCATAACATTATTTTATCAGAAGAAAAGCGATTTGAATAGCAAATTAAGCAGGACAAAATGCCACCTTTTTAGAAAAGGTTTCATTTTTTCCCGCGCCCTTTTTTTTGCTTCCAAAATTCTAAAATCCGTTCTTTATTCACCTAGTTTTTACTTCAAATTTGGCATTTTTTGTGGTAATATTTTGTAACTATATCTATGACGGAATATAAATTTAGCAGTGGAAAGCCTCTTTCTTATGGCGCAGTGCTTACAAAAGATGGCGTAAATTTTTCTATATATAGCAGAGATGCAGAATCTGTTTCTCTGTACCTTTTTGAATCTGATAATTCAGAAAGACCTTTTCAGGTAATCACTCTTGACCCAAAAATTAACAGAACGGGTTATATCTGGCATGTAGAAGTTCTTGGAGCGGGCGACGGACTTCTTTACCTTTATAAAGTTGATGGCCCTTACGAACCAACTAAAGGTTTGCGTTTTAATCCGCATAAATATCTTTTTGACCCGTATGCAAAGGCGTTCACCCAAGGTTCTGTTTTTCATGCCTATAACCGTCAGCACGAAAAAGGCTTTTCTGCAAACGAAGGCGGCGAACTTAAAGATTTGACCGACTTTCCAAAATGCGTTGTAGTTGATGATTCTTTTGACTGGGAAGGTGACAAACCGCTTAATTATCCTCTTGAAAAAACTGTAATTTACGAAACTCATGTAAAAGGTTTTACGGCTTCTAAAACTTCGGAAGTTGCTCCAGAATTTGCAGGAACTTACAAGGGCTTTACTCAAAAAATTGAATATCTTAAAAAACTTGGTGTTACAAGCGTAGAACTTCTTCCTGTTTTTGAATTTGACGAAAACGAAAATGCAAATACAAATCCACGTACCGGCGAAGTTCTTGTAAATTACTGGGGCTACAGTACAATCGGATTTTTTGCTCCAAAAACAACCTATGCGGCAGACCGTTCTCCCGGCGGTGCCGTGCGTGAATTCAAACAAATGGTAAAGGAACTTCACAAAGCTGGAATCGAAGTTATTCTGGACGTTGTTTATAATCACACAGCAGAAGGAAATGAACGCGGCTACACATTTAGTTTCCGCGGGCTCCAGAACGATGTTTATTATTCTTTGCCACACGACAACAAGCAGTACTATATGAATTTCAGCGGCTGCGGTAACAGCGTAAATTGTAATCATCCTGTAACCGGGCGTTTTATTTTGGACAGTTTGCGCTATTGGGTTATGGAAATGCATGTTGACGGATTCCGCTTTGACCTTGCTTCAATTTTAACTCGTGCTCAAAATGGTGCTCCGCTTGAACTTCCGCCGCTTACAAATGCAATTAACGAAGATCCTATTCTTGCAAATACAAAAATTATTGCTGAACCTTGGGATTGTGCGGGGCTTTATCAGCTTGGAGGATTCCCTGCTGGCGAAAATAACCGCTGGTCTGAGTGGAATGGTCGTTTCCGTGATGATTTACGTCGTTTTATTCGCGGTGATGATAATTCTGTAACGGCAGTTGCTACAAGAGTTGCGGGAAGTTCAGACTGTTACAATCACAGTGGAAGAACGCCGCTTGCTTCAATCAATTTTATTACTGCTCACGACGGTTTTACTTTGAACGACCTTGTAAGCTATAACTACAAGCACAACGAAGAAAACGGTGAATGTAACCGCGACGGAAGCGACGACAATTTAAGCTACAATCATGGTTTTGAAGGGGAATGTACGAATCCAAAAATTGAAGCCCTTCGCCTTAAAAAGATAAAGAACTTTCTATTATATTTGTTTGTTTCGCAGGGTGTTCCAATGCTTCTTGCCGGGGATGAAATGCGTCGTACTCAGGGCGGAAACAACAATGCCTACTGCCAGGACAATGCAATCAGCTGGATAAACTGGGATTTGGAACGTAAAAATGCAAGCCTTGTTCGGTTTACGTCGCTTCTTATAGCTTTGCGCAAAAATCACAATGTGTTCAGCCGTACAAAATTTTTCAGCGAACATTGCGACAAAGAAAAAATCCCCGAAATCACCTGGTTTGATATAAATGCAAAACAGCCTGAATGGTCGGCTACAAACAGATTCTTGGGATTCAAACTTAGCGGTTCGGGCTCAGACAATGATTTTTACATTGCCACAAATGTTGATTTATACGATTTAACAATCACACTGCCATCTTTATCGGGAAATAAAAAATGGTACCGCGTTGCCGATACTTCTTTTGACAGCCCTGATGATATATTGGAAAATGGAAAAGAAGAATTGCTTAGGGAGCAGAGAAGATACGTTTTGCTTTCCGGTAGTTCCGTCATTTTAATAAGTAAATAAAAATCGTGGAGGTTTTTAAATGGAATTTGACAAAGAACAATTCAAGGCAAATCTTTCTGCACGACTTCGCCGTCAGTACGGAAAAGATATTTCGCAGGCTAACAAACATGACCTTTTTGATGCGGTTTCAGCTTCTGCATTGGAAATTATCATGCCAAATTGGATGGCAACCCGCGCTGAATACGACAAAAAGCCTACAAAACAGCTTTATTATCTTTCGGCTGAATTTTTGATGGGACGTGCTTTGAGCAACAACCTTATTAATGCAGGAATTAAAGATGCTGTAAAAGAAGTTCTCAATGGCATGAACATCGATTTTGATATGATTGAGGACGAAGAGCCGGATGCTGGTCTTGGTAACGGTGGTCTTGGACGACTTGCTGCCTGCTTCCTGGATTCTCTTGCAACTTTGGATTACCCTGGACACGGTTACGGAATCCGCTACGAATATGGTATGTTCGAACAGAAAATTGAAGACGGCTATCAGGTTGAATATCCTGATAAATGGCTTGCTCACCGCGACCCTTGGGAAATTAAACGTTCCGACCTTGCAGTAACTGTAAAATTTGGCGGAAACATTGCTTATGGAAAAACTCCGGATGGTCAGCCACGCTTCTATCTTGAAAATGCAGAAGAAGTAACGGCAACTCCTTACGATATGCCAATCATCGGTTATGATACAAAAACTGTAAACACTTTGCGCTTGTGGCAGGCATCTTCTCCAAACGGATTTGACCTTCAGCTTTTTAATAACATGGATTATAACCGTGCAGTTGAACGCCAGAATTCAGCAGAAAATATCAGCCGCGTACTTTATCCAAATGATAACGGTCCAAGCGGAAAAGCTCTTCGTCTTAAGCAGCAGTATTTCTTTAGTTCAGCTTCTTTGCAGGATTTGGTTCGTCACTATGTTGCAGACCACGGAACAGATTTTTCTAAGTTTGCAGAACTCCATGTAATTCAGTTGAACGATACTCATCCGGTAGTTGCAATTCCAGAACTTATGCGCATTCTTTTGGATGAATACAATGTAGGTTGGGATGAAGCTTGGGATGTTGTAACTCACACATTTGCTTATACAAACCACACTATTTTGGCAGAAGCTTTGGAAAAATGGCCAATTCCTATTTTCCAGGGATTGCTTCCACGAATTTACCAGATTGTAGAAGAAATTAACCGCCGTCTTGTAATTGAACTTCGTCAGAAATTCCCTAATGATTATTACAAGCACGAACACATGGCAATCATCCATAATAACATGGTTTACATGGCTTGGATGGCTATTCATTCCTGCTTTAGCGTTAATGGTGTTGCAGCTCTTCATACAGAACTTCTTAAAACTGCTGAACTTAAAGACTGGTACACACTTTATCCGCAGAAATTTAACAATAAGACAAACGGTATTACTCAGCGTCGCTGGCTTTTGAATGCAAACCCTCAGCTTGCAAAATTTATTACCGACAGAATTGGACACGGTTGGGAAAAAGATTTGTCTAAACTCAAAGGCCTTGAAAAATATCTTGATGATGACGCTTCTATTGATGAACTTATTAAAATCAAAACTGAAAATAAACAGGCACTTGCAGATTACCTTAAACACACTCAGAATGAATTCCTTGATCCGGAAAGCATTTTTGATGTTCAGGTAAAACGTTTGCATGAGTATAAACGCCAGCTTTTGAATATTCTGCATGTTATGTACATTTACAATCGCCTTGTTGAAGATCCAAGCTACAATCCACCTGCAAGAACTTTCATTTTTGGTGCAAAGGCTGCAAGCGGTTACAGACGGGCTAAGTCAATCATTAAATTGATTAACACTGTTGCAGAACGCATTAACAACGACCGCCGCGTTCGTGGAAAGATTCGCGTTGTATTTGTAGAAAATTACCGCGTAAGTGTTGCAGAAAAAATCTTCCCGGCAGCTGATGTTTCTGAACAGATTTCTACAGCAGGTTTGGAAGCTTCTGGTACATCAAACATGAAGTTCATGCTCAATGGTGCTTTGACTTTGGGTACAATGGATGGTGCTAACATCGAAATTTTTGAAGAAGCTGGAAAAGAAAACGGCTTTGTATTCGGTCTTTTGACAGAAGAAATCAAGAAGATGGAAGCAGAACATTCTTACAACCCACAGGAATATCTTGACTGCAACCCGGCTCTTGCAAAAGTTGTAAACCAGCTTGTAGACGGCACTTACGACCCAACTCACCAGCTTTTCAAAGAATTGCATGATTCTCTTGTATTTGGTGTTGAAGGTCAGCGTCCTGATGTTTACTACGTTCTTGCCGATTTTGATTCTTACTGCAAAGCAAAAGAAAAGATTGCAGAAGCTTACGGCGACAAAAAGAAGTGGGCAAAAATGGCTTTGAAGAATATTGCAAATGCCGGCAAGTTCTCTTCTGACCGCACAATCGAAGACTACGTTCGCGACATCTGGCACCTTAAAAAGGTTGAAGTAAAAGGAAAATAAACTCATTTTAATGTGTGTATAAAAAAAACAGGCGGTCTGTGATCAGAAGCCTGTTTTTTTTGATTCATTCTTAAAATGTGTTTATTTTTATTTTCTCTTGACTTCCCCTCATTTTCCTACTAAATTTCTGCCATGAATAAAAAAATGGTTTCGGTTCTGGCATCGGCGGGGCTTATTCTTACGGCTGCAATCTGGGGCTTTTCCTTTGTTATCGTAAAAGACAGTCTTGATTATATTGGGCCAGTTTATATGGTCGCAATCCGATATACTCTGGCGGCTCTTGTGATGGCTCTTATTTTTATAAAAAAACTTAATCAGATAAATCCAAAGCTTTTAATCCGCGCCTTGATTTCGGGATTCTTTCTTTATGGCGGTTACATTACTCAGACAATCGGCTGTAATTATACTACTGCTGGGAAAAATGCTTTTTTAACGACAATTTACGTTATTCTCATTCCTTTCTTTACCTGGATTATGTATAAAAAGCGGCCGGGCTGGTATGTTTTTCTTGCGGCAGTTCTTTCAATCACAGGAATCGGTTTTTTGTCTCTTGGAGGCTCTCTTGATGGTGGCGTTAATATTGGAGATGTGCTTACTCTGATTTGCGGAATCTTTTTTGCCCTTCATATTGTCTTTACTTCAAAATACAATGCAGAAGGAGAAGATCCGCTTCTTTTAACTATGTTTCAGTTTGTTACAGTTGCCATCCTTGCTTGGATTCTGGCTCCTTTTTACGACGGCAAGTTTGATCCTGTAATTCTTAATTCGGGACGCGTAATTTTTTCGATTTTGTATCTTGGACTTTTTAGTTCTATGGTAGGTTTTAGTTTGCAGAATATCGGATTAAAGTATGTAAACTCTTCTCTTGCTTCAATTTTCTTAGGATTTGAATCTGTATTTGGAATTATTTTTAGTACGATTTTTTTACACGAAGAATTTACGTTGCGTATGGGAATTGGATGTGCCTTAATTTTTAGTGCAGTAATCCTTTCAGAAACAATGGGTGCTGCCAATAAATACTAGGTGTCATTGTCTCCTAGGTGGAATGGGGGTCATTGTTCGGCCTAACCGGACAATCTAAATTCCTCTCGCTTGCAAAAATTATTTCAAAATGTTAATTTTAGCAAAGAGGTAGTTAAAATGAAAAAGACAAATTTAATACTTGTTGCAGTTCTTGCAGTTTTATTTGCAGGCTGTAAAAAAACAGAAGCTGTTGTTATCAATGGAGTTTCTGATCTTAACGGAAAGAAAATTGGTGTACAGGCTGGTACAACAGGCGAAATGTGGGTTGAAGAAAATGTTGCTGATGTAAAACTTTCTTCTTTCAAAAGCGGAATTGATGCAGCTCTTGATCTTAAGAATGGTGCTATTGATGCTGTTGTAATTGATGAACTTCCTGCTCAGGAAATTGTAAAACGCAATCCAGATCTTAAAATTGTTCGCGATACTTATTTTGCAGAAAACAAAGAAGAATATGCAATTGCAGTTAAAAAAGGAAGCGTAGATCTTCTTATGAAAATCAATACTGCAATTGAATTGATGAAAGGTAACGGTGAATACGAAGCTCTTGTAAACGCATTCATGCCATCTGACGGTGTAATTAAAATTCCAGAAAGCCTTAAACTTGAAGGTGACAAAACTCTTAAACTTGGTACAAACGCAGCATTTGCTCCATTTGAATATATCAGCGGAAAAGATATCGTAGGTTTTGATATTACAATGGGACAGAAAATTGCCGCAGTTGCAAATACAAAACTCGAAGTTGTAGATATGGCATTCGACAGCCTTATTCCTGCTCTTCAGTCTGGAACAATTGATTTTATTGCAGCTGGTATGTCTGTAACAGAAGAACGCAAAAAGAACGTTGATTTTAGTGAACCTTATTTTGCTTCTGAACAGGTTATTATTGTAAGAAAATAATTTTTACTATATACTAGTATTCAAGGAGACCGGTGGATTTATTCTCTGCCGGTCTTTTTTGTTTATTTTTAGGGAGCTGTGAATGTTAGGTAAAATCGGGCAGTCAATTTACGACACGATGATTAGCGGGCAAAGTTATATACTCATTTTAGAGGGATTAGGCGTTACAATTTTTATTGCCATTTGTGCAATTCTTATAGGAACAATTCTTGGCGCCATTTTTGCCTTGATGAAAATTTCGGACAGCAAAATTTTACGTGGAATTGCAAATGTTTATACTACTATTTTGCGTGGAATTCCTCTTGCTACTCAGCTGATGATTTTCTATTTTGTTGTTTTTGCGCCGCTTCATATGCCAAAGCTTTTGGTTGCAATTATTTCTTACGGATTAAACTCTGGTGCTTATTGTACAGAAATTTTCCGTGCAGGAATTCAGGGTGTAGATAAAGGTCAGATGGAAGCAGGACGTTCGCTTGGACTTTCAAAATGGCAGACTCTTTTTAAGATTATTTTTCCTCAGGCAATCAAAGCAACTCTCCCAACTTATACAAGTGAATTTATTGTTCTTATTAAGGAAACTTCGGTTGCAAGTTTTATTGCCGTTCGCGATATGACAAAAGCAGGTGATATGATTCGTAATGCAACTTACAATGCATGGATTCCACTTTTAACTTGTGCAATCATTTATCTTATTCTTACTGTTGGCCTTACAAAATTGTTCGGTTTAGTTGAAAAAAGGATGGCAAAAAGTGACAGATAACGTTTTAATTGAAGTTCAGAATTTAAAAATCAGTTTTGGTGATTTACACGTAATAAAAGATTTGTCTACAACAATTCACAAAGGTGAAAAAATAGTTGTAATCGGGCCGTCTGGTTCTGGAAAAAGTACTTTCTTACGTTGTTTGAACCGTCTTGAAACTCCAAATGGCGGAAAAATCATTTTTGAAGGTCACGATATGACTGACCCTAAAAACAAGCTTGATGAATGCCGCCAGAAAATGGGAATGGTTTTCCAGCATTTTAATTTGTTCCCACATCTTACTGTAATGGAAAATATTACTCTTGCTCCTGTTACGCTCAAACTAAAAACTCCCGAAGAAGCTAAAAAAGAAGCAATGGAACTTTTGCAAAGAATCGGTTTGCCAGACAAAGCTTATGTTTATCCTTCAACTTTAAGCGGCGGCCAGAAACAAAGAATTGCAATTGTACGTTCACTTGCCATGCACCCTGATGTAATGCTTTTTGATGAACCAACTTCTGCTCTTGACCCCGAAATGGTTGGCGAAGTTCTGGAAGTAATGAAAGACCTTGCAAGAGAAGGAATGACAATGGTTGTTGTAACTCACGAAATGGGCTTTGCCCGCGAAGTTGCCGACCGTGTTATGTTCATGGCAGACGGTTACATTGCCGAAGAAGGCACCCCCGAACAAATCTTCCAAAATCCAAGCTGCGACCGCCTCCAGCAATTCTTAAAATCAGTATTATAGAAAAAAATAGCATGTACTCGTGTTTGCAATTTGCTAAAAGCAAATTGCAGGCGTGGGCAAAACTAATTTAACACTGTATGTAGGTTCAGCAGCCCACGCCATAACTTTGGTTACTACTTTTGTAACCTTGGTTATTTTTTTAGTAACCGCGGTTATTTCTTCAAAAACCTAATTGACGATTACCCTCATTCAAACTACTATTTTGATAGACTTAGAGATTTAGTGAATAACATCTTTATAGAGCATCGGAGAGTATGAAGAGGGTTATCCGTGAGAGTTTATAAATTTCGGTGAGAGTTACGGAGATTGTTTATTTACTCTGGAGAGAGTTTCTAAGTTGGCAACTGCAATCATCCTTAATTGGATGAACGCGGTTGCTTTTTTTTTGCCCTTTGAATTTTATCTTTTAAGCTGATATTGAAGTAAAAGAATGTATAATTCTTCTATTTTAGAAACATTAAAAATCTGGAAAACCTCGTTGAATTCTTTTTTTACAAGTGAATGACTTAATGCGTATTTTTCGCCAAGTTCTTTGTAACTGATGTTGTTGTAAATATAATCAAGAACAAGATTAATTTGTCGCTCGGTAAGTCCGTAATCAGAAAGTTTTAATTCAGAACCTGGCTGTTTAAATCCTACTGTTGTATTATGAGTAACTTTTGAAGGCAGAAAACAAGAAAGTCGTTCTTTTAGTATAGAATAAATCCACAAAAAGAAAGCTGCCATAAATAAGGATGAACCGAATGTTATCATGGTTTTCATCCATCCGTGAGTGTAACTTAAAAGAATTGTAAGGCAGTGGAAAGCAAAGAAAATTGAGATTGTAATTTTTTTCTTTGTAGAAACTTCACCATGCAGGCAAAAAATTATAATTCCAGCGTAAAAAAGAAAGACTCCAAGAATTTCGTCTCCAGTAAGTATTGTAAGAGAACTTTCAATCAGGCAAACAATAAAATTAAAAGGATAAATTGGTTTAATTATACAAACAAAAGCAAACAAGCAACTTATAATATGGATTGTTGGAATGACTACATGCGAGTAAGGAACAATTGAGTGTATATCACCATGATAATAAAAGCCGGCCCAAGTCGCAATAACTAAAAAAATGAATGCAAAAATATAAAATACTCGCCCGGCAACTTTTTCTTGTTTCATATTTGTTATAGTATACCCCAAAAATCAGTTTTTGAACAGAAATTTTATCATTTTACAGGCATTTTCGCCGTCCATTGCACTTGAAACAATTCCGCCGGAATAGCCGCTTCCTTCGCCAGCCGGGAAAAGTCCTTTTATAAATGGTGATTCAAAACTTTCTTTGTCACGAAGAATTCTTACTGGTGTGCTGGTTCTGGTTTCTATTGCAATCATCACGGCATTCTGGTCTATAAAACCTTTCATATTCTGGTTGATTTGATTAAAGCCTTGTGCAAGACGTTCTGCAATTTGTGGGGGAAGCCATTCTCGTAAATTGGAAGAAACAACTCCCGGTGTGTAGCTTGTTTTTGGAAGTTCCGCCGAAGTTTTGTTTTTAAGAAAATCAGTCATTTTTTGTGCTGGAGCCGCCTGCCCTTTTCCGTTTTGTTTTGCAAGCTGTTCAAGTTTTGCTCTATAAAAAAGTCCTGCTAGTGCCGGGCATCCCTGATTTTTTGCCTGTTCTACGAATTCCTGTGGAATGTCTTCGGGACGGGTTTCTACTACAATTGCCGCATTGGACCACGCAGAATTACGTGCTGCTGCAGACATTCCGTTTACAACAATTCCGTCGTTTTCGCTTGCAGAAGGAACTACAAATCCTCCCGGGCACATACAAAAAGAATAAACTCCACGTCCGTCAACCTGGGTTGTAACGCGATATTCGGCGGCACCAAGATTGCCTTTGTTTTTTCCATGGAACTGAATTTTGTCTATAAGTTCGCGCGGATGTTCAACTCGTACACCAACTGCAAATGTTTTTGCTTCCAAAGCGTCTGGAGCTGCGTCGGCAATCATTTTGTAAATGTCGGTAGCGGAATGGCCGGTTGCAAGAAGAACTGCGTCGGCGTGGAAGGAGAGTGGGGCGTCGGTTGCAGGGGCGGAAGAATTGGTTTGTGCGGGCGCGGAATCAGCTTTTTGTGAGGATGTGTTTTCTGTGGCGGGCGCGTTTGTCGTTTTACATTCCACTCCTTTCACTCTGCCAGTCTTTTCATCCAAAATGAGCGACGTTACTCGTGTGTCAAAATGGAACTCGCCGCCAAGTTCAATTATTTTTGCGCGCATATTGTTTATAATTTGCGGAAGTTTGTTTGTACCAATGTGCGGATGAGCGTCTGTAAGAATTGAATCACTTGCACCAAAATAATTAAAAATTGCAAGAATCCTGCTGATGTCGCCGCGTTTATTGCTCCGGGTGTAAAGTTTGCCGTCAGAAAAAGTACCGGCTCCTCCTTCACCAAAACAATAATTGCTGTCTGAATTTACAAAATCTTTTGTACTGATTGCCGCAATGTCACGTTTTCGTTTAGAAGTTTCGGAACCACGTTCAATAATTATAGGTTTTATTCCGTTTTCCAAAAGCGTTAATGCACCAAAAAGTCCGGCTGGGCCAGCTCCAACAATAATCACGCTTTTTCCAGAGTCCGCTTTTTTCCAGGTTGGAATTTTTGTGTCAGCATTTTCATCTTCATCTTTTCCCCAAACTTTAAATCGCATTACAAGCTTTAACTGTCCGTGCCGCGCATCCACCGATTTTTTTATACAGCGAAAGTTGAAATCATCTTTAAAATCATTATTTACAAATGCATTTGTGAGTGGCCGTGAATTTTTGTCTGCCCCAGAAGCATTTGTTACATGTGCAGAATTAGTTTTAAGAATCCGCGCATTTATTTCGCGGCTCAAAAGTTTTTTAATCAGAGCGGAATCATTTTCCTGTTCCGGTTTTAAGGTTAATGTTAATTCTAAACTCATAGTCCTTATTATATTGAAAAACATTAATCTTGTGTTATAATTTGGCGTATGAAAAGTATTTTTAAAAAGGTGATTTTGCTTTTTGCACTCATTTCTACGATTTCTTTTGCTTATGCAAAACCTTCTAAAAAGCCAATGTATATTGCTATGGATCCTGCTCCTCTTAGAGAAAAAGCTTCTGCTGTTTCGGCTAAAGTTGGAGAATTAAATTACGGAGATGAAGTTCGCGTTCTGCAAGAAAAAAAGAACTGGTCTCTTATTTGTCTTTATGAAGATGAATCTGTACAAGGTTGGATTCCAAATACTGCACTTTCTAAAAAGAAAATTGTGGCAAAAGGTTCAAAAACTTCTGCCGATGCTGACGAAATTGCTCTTGCCGGAAAAGGATTTAATTCTACTATAGAAGCGGTTTATGCCGAAGAATACGAAATTGATTATTCGCAGGTTGATTATGTAGAATCGCAGTCAGTTTCGGAAGCAGAAATTGAAAAATTTGCAAAAGAAGGAAAATTGTTCCTGGGAGAAATTGATGACTAAGCCTAACTTTTATAAACGAACTGGAAAACGTGCGGGAAATCAAAGTAAGAAAAATCATTCTGAATGTCGTCCAGTAAATCGCCCTAGATTTTTCGCTTTGTTTGCTCTTTTTGCTTTACTTTTTGGAATGATTTTTGTTTCCTGTCAGTCTCTTGGAAAACTTGGCGAAGTTCTTGCCCAGGATGAAGATTCAACTATTGCTACAATTGGTCAGGGGTTAGTGGCTGTAGCAAAAGCTAATGAAGAAATCTCTCCTGAAATGGAATATTACATTGGACGTTCGGTTGCCGCTGCTATTACAAAAACTTATCCAATTTATAAAAAAGCTCCTAAAACAACTGAATATCTTAACAAAATTTGTAATACGCTTGTAATTAATTCAAAAACGCCTTATTTGTACCGCGGCTACCACGTTGTAATTCTTGATACAGACGAAATTAATGCAATGGCAACTCCTGGTGGACATATTTTTGTAAGTAAAGGGTTAATTAAAAGTACCGATTCCGAAGATTCACTTGCGGCTGTTCTTGCTCACGAAATCAGTCATATTCAGCTTAAACACAGCATAGTAGCAATAAGGGCTAGTCGAGGTGCGGATGCTTTTTCAAAATTTGGAAAGGTAGTAGGAATGATTGCAACAGATGCTGCTTATACAGAACTTGCTAATATGAGCGAATCTGAATGGATTGAATTAGGACTTTCTCAGGAAGAAATAGCTGAAATTAAAGAGATTACTTCGGAATTTATGGAAACTGAGGAAGAAATGTTTAAAACTCTTGTTAATTCGGGATTTTCGCAGGAACAGGAATTTGACGCTGATGATAAAGCCCTTGATTTAATGGCTGATTCAGGTTATGACCCGAAAGCAATGCTTGATATGCTTAATCTCATTTCTGGAAATTCTAGTGAAGGCGGATGGAATGCAACTCATCCAAGTGCAGAAGAACGAATTGAAAATATTAACTCGGTAATTGGTCTGGTTGATTTTGAAGGACAGCCTAAATCTGTACGCCAGAAACGTTTTGAAAAGATGACTGCCGACATAAGATAGTTTTGACTAGTCGAGCCCTTGTTTTGGCGGCGGGCGCAATTGGAGAGAGAATTATTTGCTTATGAAAGAAAAACGAAATATATTGAACTGGAAAATCTGGCTTAGATCTGCGGTGGTTGCAATTGCAGTTGCGGTAACTGCTGGAGTTTGTTATTTTGCCGGACTTTTTACTACTTTTGAAAATAAAACTTACGATCAGCGCATGGTTTTTGCGTCTAAATACAAAGAACCGTGCGATGAAATTTTTTTTATAGGCGTTGATCAGGCAAGTATAGATTTTGCTCAAAAAGAATATGGCTGGGGATGGCCGTGGCCGCGTGAAGCGTATGGTCGAATGGTAGATTTTATTTCAACCGGTAATCCAAATACAATTCTTTTTGATATTCTTTTTACAGAACCTTCAATTTATGGCCAGAACGATGATGAAGCTTTTGCTGCTGCCGAAAAACGCAGTGGAAAGGTTGTTCAGACAATTTATATTACCGGTGAAGGTCAAAAT
>JAILCM010000238.1 GCA_024680155.1 Treponema sp. | reverse complement strand
CCGGATTGGAGTGGCGTGTATACTGGGGATAATGCAATTTTGAGTCATGAGCGACTTTCTATTGTTGACCCGCTTAGTGGTAAACAGCCGCTGGTTAGTGATGATGAAAAAATCATTCTTGCGGCTAATGGTGAGATTTATAATCACAAAGATATTCGCGCTCAATTCCAAGGAAAATATAATTTTAGAACAGGTAGTGACTGCGAAGTTATAATTCCGCTTTACAAAAAATACCGCGAATCAGGCGATTTTACAAAAATGATTGAAGAACTTTCGGGCATTTTTGCGTTTGCACTTTACGACAGCGAAAACGACACTTATCTTATTGCACGCGATGAAATTGGTGTAATTCCACTTTATCAGGGCTGGGATAAAAGCGGACGATATTATGTTGCAAGCGAACTTAAAGCACTTGAAGGCGACTGCGTTACAATCGAAGAGTTCCCAAATGGATCATATTTATATTCAGGAGGGGAAAGCCTTCCCCTCGCTACAGCCGCTGAAGCTTCTTCCGCTACCCCTTCTGCGGGCTCAAACGCCGCCCGCAACGCCTGCTCCGCACCAAAACCAATCCGCTGGTACAAACGCGACTGGGAATCTTTTGAAAACGTAAAAAATGCGCCAAAAGCTACAGACGAAAAAGGCGAAGTTATTAATCCAAGTGTAATAGAAAAAGTTCGTAACGGTCTTGAAACTGCAGTAAAAGCTCAGCTTATGAGTGATGTTCCATACGGAGTTCTTTTGAGCGGCGGTTTGGATTCTTCTATTATTGCGGCGGTTACACAAAAATACAGTAAAAAACGCGTTGAAACCGACAGTAAAGAAGCAGCCTGGTGGCCACAGCTCCATTCTTTTGCAGTTGGTCTCGAAGGTTCTCCAGACCTTGTTGCCGCAAAAAAAGCAGCTGACTATATCGGTACAGTACATCATGAAGTTCATTTTACAATTCAGGAAGCTTTGGATGCCCTGCCGGATGTAATTTACCATATTGAAACTTACGACATTACAACAGTTCGTGCCTCTACTCCAATGTATCTTCTTGCCCGCGTTATTAAATCTATGGGAATTAAGATGGTTCTTAGCGGCGAAGGAAGTGACGAACTTTTTGGTGGTTATCTCTACTTCCATAAAGCTCCAAACGCACAGGAATTCCACGAAGAACTTGTTCGCAAAATGAGCAAACTTCATCTTTACGACTGCCTGCGCGCAAACAAAAGTTTGATGGCATGGGGAGTTGAAGGACGAGTTCCATTCCTTGATAAAGAATTTATTGATATTGCAATGGGATTGAACCCAAGCGATAAAATGAATATTAAACTTCCAGACGGTAAACAGCGCATGGAAAAATGGATTCTTCGAAAAGCCTTTGAAGACCTTCTTCCAGAAAGTATTGCTTGGCGTCAGAAAGAACAGTTCAGTGACGGCGTAGGCTATAACTGGATTGATACTCTAAAAAAGATGACCGAAGAAAAAGTCAGCGACCAGGAATTTGCACGCCGCGAAAACCGATTCCCGGTAAATCCTCCAAAAACAAAAGAGGAATACTACTACCGCGAAATCTACAGCCGCCTTTTCCCAAGCGATTCTGCTGCCCGCTGTGTTCCACACGAAGCCGGAGTTGCCTGTTCAACTGCAAAAGCACTTGAATGGGATGCAGCCTGGAAGAATATGGATGAACCAAGTGGAAGAGCAATCTCGGGAGTTCACGATGCAGCTTACTAACAAAGGTACTATCGTAGTTCTTGGTTCCGGGCCTATCCGCATTGGGCAGGGAATTGAATTTGATTACGCGAGTGTTCAGTGTGTGCGTTCGCTTAAAAAACTCGGTTACCAGGTTGCAATTATAAACAACAACCCCGAAACCGTTAGTACCGACTTTGACACTGCAGACCGTCTCTATTTTGAACCGCTTACTCCGCCTGATGTAATGAATGTTATAAAAGTGGAAAAGCCGCTTGGTGTTGTAGTTGCATTCGGTGGTGGAACGGCAATAAAACTTGCAAAATATCTGGACAGTCAGGGTGTACGCATTCTTGGAACTTCTGCCGATGCAATTGATCTTGCCGAAGACCGTGAGCGTTTTGAAGAACTTTGCGACCGTCTTAATATAAAGCGACCGCGCGGACTCACCGTTTTTACCGAAGTTGAAGCCTTGGAAGCTGCTGCTAAAATCACTTACCCTGTTCTTATGCGACCAAGCTATGTTCTTGGCGGCCAGAATATGATTGTTGCGCGTAACAATGCCGACGTAAAAGAATACATGAAAATCATTTTGCGGCAGGGAATTGAAAACCCGGTTTTGATTGACAAATATATGGAAGGAACCGAGCTTGAAGTTGACTGTATCTGCGACGGCAAAGATGTTTTAATTCCTGGAATTATGGAACACGTTGAACGTACTGGTATTCATTCAGGCGATTCAATTGCAGTTTACCCGGGCGAATTTACTCCAGAAATTGAAGAAAAAATCGTTCGCCAGTCAACAGACCTTGCACTTGCCCTCGGAACTCAGGGATTGGTAAATATTCAGTATCTAATTTACGAAAATGACCTTTATATTATAGAAGCAAATCCTCGTTCAAGCCGAACCGTTCCGTACCTTTCTAAAGTTTCGGGCGTTCCCATGATTGAACTTGCTACACGTGCAATGCTTGGTGAAAAAGTCCGCGACCTTGGTTATGGAACAGGCCTTTACCGTAAGCCAAATTATTTTGCAGTAAAAGTTCCTGTTTTCAGTTTTGAAAAACTTATGGATGTAGATACTCACCTAGGGCCTGAAATGAAGTCCACTGGTGAAGTTTTGGGAATTGCCTCAACCCGCCAGGAAGCCCTTTTTAAAGGAATGGTTGCCGCCGGCTGGAAAATGAGTCGTCCAAAGACAAAAAAGCCTTTGGACTTAGCGAGTTTTGCTACGCAAAACTCGTGTGAACAAGCAGAAAACTATGGAGTACTTTTTTCAGTGCGTGAATCAGATTTACCAGAACTGGCACCTCTTGCACGCAAATTCTACGATCTTGGCTTCACCCTTTACGCCACAAGTGGAAATGCCACTACAATAGAACGTTCTGGCATGGAAGTAACACCAGTTGCAAAAGTCCACGAAAATTACAACGACAACGTAATGACCCTTTTGGAAAGCGGAAAAGTTGTATACGTAATTTCTACCTCTGCAAAAGGACGCGACCCGGTAGCCGAAAGTGTAAAGCTCCGCCGTCTTGCCGTAGAACGCGATATCGACTGTCTTACCGCCATCGATACCGCCAACGCTCTGGCCGACTGCCTTGCCTCGCCATACAGTCTGGATAACGTAAGCCTGGTAGATATAAATCATATGTAAAAAACTACTTGACAGCGGCACTCTGATTAAATAAAATAATACTATTGTGTTTGAGCAAAGACGCTCATTCAATTTGATGACATTATTGTCGTCTGGTTGAATGAGCGTCTTTTTTTTTTGCTCAAGTGAGTTTTTATGGAAAGTGTGAAAAACGAACTTCAAAATATATTACAAAAACTTAAAGGCACTCATACAGAAGAAATTCTTGTCCAAATGCAGAATTTATATTCGCAAATTGCTTCTGTACAATCCGAATGGTACCAGAAATCAGGCTTTACCTGCCCTCAAGGTTGTGGTGAATGCTGCAGAAATTTTGAACCAGACCTTTTAGATTGCGAAGCTGTTCACATGGCCGCGTGGCTTTTAGAAAATCAACCGGAAGTTGCAGAACAGGTTGCACAGGGAGTATTTCCATTTCCGCAAAATAATGGCTGTCCATTCTGGGACGAAAACGACGAATATCATTGTACAATCTATGGTGGAAGAGCATTTATTTGCAGATTTTTTGGAGCATGTGGTTCAAAAGCAAAAGATGGAAGTTTAGCATTTAAACCATGCAAATTTTATCCGTCAGAACTTCTTGCTTCCCGCAATCCGCCTTTAGCTCACAAACAATATAGTAGCAAAGAAGTTTTACAGATTTTTGGAACGCTTCCACCAGTTACAACTGCTATTATGGAAAGCGCAATTTCCCTTAATCCCGACAATAAATCAACATTGCTCATAAGGGAAATTCTTCCAGAAACAATAAGACACTTAAAATGGATTTGCAGCATGGCAAATTAATTACACGAAATCAACACACGAGGAGATACATTATGTCAAAGTTTATTTTTGTAACCGGAGGAGTTGTTTCTGGACTTGGAAAAGGAATTACAGCAGCATCTCTTGGTCGTTTATTAAAATGTAGAGGATTAAAAGTTGCTTCACAAAAACTTGATCCATATATGAACGTTGATCCCGGAACCATGAGTCCATTCCAGCACGGAGAAGTATTTGTTACCGACGATGGAGCCGAAACTGACCTTGACCTTGGTCATTATGAACGATTTATTGATGAAAACCTTACAAAATATTCAAACCTCACAAGTGGCCGCGTTTACTGGAACGTACTTAATAAAGAAAGAAACGGCGACTATCTTGGAGAAACAGTACAAATCATTCCGCATGTAACAAACGAAATTAAGGACTTTATTAAAAAGAATGCCGAAGTTAGCGGTGCCGATGTAAGTATTGTAGAAATTGGAGGAACCATCGGTGATATTGAAAGCCAGCCGTTTTTGGAAGCAATTCGTCAGCTTGCTTTAGAAGTTGGCCGTAGAAACTGTCTTTTTATTCACGTTTGTCTTGTACCGTACATCAGTGGTTCAGATGAATTCAAAAGTAAACCGACACAGCATTCTGTAAAAGAGCTCATGGCAGTTGGAATACATCCAGATATCATCGTTGCACGCTGTGATAAAGAAATTCCAAGCGACATTCGTAAAAAAATCAGTCTTTTCTGCAATGTTAGCCAAGACTGTGTAATCAACAATACTACATGTAAAAGCCTTTATGAAGTTCCTCTCATGCTCCATGCACAAAATATGGATGATGTAGTTTGCCGCGATCTGGGACTTGAGAACAAATCAGACTATTCTGCCCTCGCCGACTGGTCTAAGATGGTAGAAACAATTCACAGCCGAAAAGGTGTACTAAAAATTGCACTTGTTGGAAAATATGTAAAACTTCACGACTCATATTTGAGTATTGTTGAATCATTGAATCATGCAAGCTTTGTGATCGGTAAAAATGTTGAAATAAAATGGGTAGACAGCGATACCGTAACAGACGAAACCGCCCAAGAAATTTTTGCTGATTGCACAGGAATCATTTTACCAGGTGGATTTGGTCACCGCGGAGTTGAAGGAATGATTTGCGCATGCCGATATGCAAGAACACATAAAATGCCGTATTTTGGAATTTGTCTTGGAATGCAGATTGCCGTAATCGAATTTGCCCGCAGTGTACTTGGTTATGCTGATGCGAACTCCCATGAATTTGACGAAACTTGCGAACATCCTGTAATCGATTTAATGAAAGACCAGCAGGGCGTAATAATGGGCGGAACAATGCGTTTGGGAAGTTATCCATGTAAAGTTGCAGCCGGCACAACCCTTGAAAAAGCATACGGTTCAAATCTTATAAACGAACGACACCGCCATCGCTATGAATTTAACAACGATTACCGCACAAAAATGATTCAGGCAGGTCTTACAATAAGCGGAACATCCCCAGACGACACCCTTGTAGAAGCAGTAGAAATTGAAGGACAATTCCACGTTGGAGTTCAGTTCCATCCAGAGTTCAAGAGTCGCCCTAACAACGCAGGTCCACTTTTTGTTGAGTTCTTGCGTGCATCAGAACAATATAAATAAAATTTACATTTCAACTTCCCGACATTCATTGTCGGGAAGTTTTTTTTTAATTCAATATAGAATAACAGGGCAAGCCAAATACAACCAAAACGGTGTTCCGCGGTTCCCTAACGGTCAGCCGCTTCCCTCAGTCGCACGAAACCTGCCGAAAACGCCAGTTTCCGTGCTCCTTCAGTCCAGTGGCCGTCTCCGCCGCCGCTCCATACCTTTGCAGGTCCATATCTCAAAAATCTTATAACCAATCCAAGGTCCAAGTAGGCGTCAGTGGATTTTTTTAGGATTCTCCTATTAACAGCGCGAACGAACTTTAGTGAGTGAGGTCTGACAGAATCTTTATATAGCAAATCCGTTAAAAAATAATGCGTCAGCATTGTTTTAGGATTATCATCACTCTTAGATTCTGAGGAAACACAGAAGATGCGGTTAAATAAAAAACGCCCTCTTTTTACAGAAGGCGCTATAAGTGGGCAGTGAGAGGATCGAACTCCCGACATTCTGGGTGTAAACCAGACGCTCGTACCAGCTGAGCTAACTGCCCGAAAAAAAAGCCCGGCAGCTACCTACTTTCCCGCGAAAGCAGTATCATCGGCGTAAGAGAGCTTGA
>JAILCM010000204.1 GCA_024680155.1 Treponema sp. | reverse complement strand
ATAAACAATCTGATCATCTGGAATTGGATTCATAACCTTATTTCCATCAAATCCGTGCAGAGTTTTGTAGCCGTAATATGCGTTGTAAGTTTGGACTGCATGAACTGAACCTTCTGCAAGATGAAGAGCCATTGGCCAGTTGTCTGGAATTGCATTTACAACATTTTTCATTCCAGCGTGAATAGCAGCCTGTGCTGGCCAAACGTGAGTTCCAATAATAGGAATGTCTTTTGGAATTTCACGGAAAATTGAAGTCATAAGTTCGGCATTTTTCTGGTCGCCCGCATTGTAAGAAAGTTTTTTAAATCCTTCGTAATTAAGAGGCTCCCAAACAAGCTTATTAAAAAGTTTCATTTTTTGAGAAAGTCGTGAACCTTTTGAGTATAAATCATTCTGGTAAGAAATAATCTTTGTACAGGTAGTTTGTGGAAATGAATTCAAATCAAGCCAGAGAGGTGTGTAACCCAAAGCACGAGCAGCACTAGCCATTGCCATAGAAATTCTATAGTGACCAAAGCCCATGCGGATATTTCCAATGATGATTGGTTTTCCTGGAAGTGATTTTAGCTGCTCTTCAAAAGGGACTGCAGGATTTTCTTCTATAACGATTGTTTTTACACCGAGTGGACCGCCGATTACATCATTGTCTTTAAGCGAAAGGTGGTAAGTTGTATTTCTGTCATCGCCGAATTTTCTAATAAATTTTTTCTGTCCGCTGCATGCCTTTCTGTAATCTTTTGCTTTGATTTCGTTACCAAAAATTGTCATATTTACCTCCAAGTGATTGAATGTGTTTTTCCAAGATTGATTGACCCCGAATAGCGTCCAGACCTTGTAAAAATTTCAAATTCATCATCTGACGTATTTTTTACGCCAAACTCTTCATTTTTATATTTTTCCATAATTCCGAGCATTTCTTTTGCAAGTGCAATTTCTTCTTCCGAGCAGGATTTTGCCGGATCATCCGAATACATAAGCTGGCTTGCAAAAAGTGCATCTACCGTAGAAATAAGGATTTTTTCTTCGCGTGTAAGCGTGCAGTTTTCGTTACGGACAAAAAGAACATCCGGGTCGTTTGCAAAAATGATTTTGTCCCACATTGCATGGCCAAGAGTGTCTTTTAAGTTTAAATATGCAGAATTACGTCCGTTCCATCCGATAAACTTAGAAACTTTATTTTCCCAGTGTTCAAGTGTGTCGCAGCCTATTCTAGAAAGAGGGAAGTCATTAAAAGAAGCTTCAAGCGGAATTCCACAACCAAGATAGCAAACAGGAAGTCCTTCTTTATTCACGCGGCGATTTGTAAGTTTTTTAATTGCTCTTGAATACCATTCGTAAGCAGCCCCGCCATTTTTGAAGTTTCCGTAAATCATTCCTGCATACAAAAAGTCCAGCTTAAGATAGCGGAATCCCCAATCGTTTACAGCGGTATCAAGCAGCTTATCAAGATGGTCTAAAACTTCATTGTTACTCAAATCAAAACAGTAAAAAGTTCCGTTTACGCCCCAAAGTGGATTATAGCCCGCTCCAATAAGATTTTCATATTTATCACGCAAAAGCCAGTCGGGATGTTCCTGTGCAATTGGTGAACGCAAATCAATAATAAATGGTGCAATCCAAAGTCCTGGAATATAGCCCTGATTTTCAATTGATTTTGCAAGTTCCGCCATTCCATCTGGAAATCTGTCGTCGCGAGATTCCCAGTTTCCAAGCTGTTTTTCCCAACCGTCGTCCACCTGAAAGATGATTTTTTTTTGAGTGGAATTTTTAGCGCCGGATGAAAACTGTGTGGGTTCCGTAGAAGTAGTTTTATTTTGTGTTGCAGTGATTTTATCTGCATCCAGTTTAAGATTCAGTATATTTTTTGTTTCTTTAAGTGATTTTAAATCTTCCTGAATAAGTTTTTCGTCTATATTCGCATAGTGATTGTACCAGCTTTCCCAGCCAAGCGGATTTTTTCCCAAAAAGGCAATCTGTTCAAAACGTTTTGCGTAATTGGTGGCTTCGATGTCGCTGGAACCAAAAATGCCGCGTAATTTATCTTTACATTCAAAATAAGATTCTGCTGTAAAAATTTCTATTTTTGCTGTTGGTTCGCCCTGTTCCCATTTTTTGCCCTTATCGCAAAGTTCAATCGAAACTGTATTTTCTTTTCTATTAGTAATGAACTGAACCGGTGGAAGAACGCCGTCAATATTTCCAACTGAAGCAAAAACAAGATAAAAATCATCCCAACGCAAATAAACAATAAAATGACCAAGAACAATATTTTTGCTTGGTTTGCAAGAACTTTCCGGGAATGTGATGTAGCGTGTCCAGTTTTTTATTACATTGCAGTGAAGGCGAGGCTGCTTTTTATTTGGTGCAACTTCAAAACCCGGATTCCAGGATTGCCATGCACCGGTATTAATCCAAGCATTTGAAGCAAGTCTGTTTTGTCCTGCATAATCTGCAATAGAAATTGTATCGATAATGGAGTTTTTTTCTGCTGTATAATTTTCTTTTGCAGTGTAGATTTTCATTTGCTCCTCGCTGTAACGTAATTTTTCACTAATTTAGAACTCTTGTTGTGATAGTTTATATTTTTGTGTGATAGTATTACTATCACTATGATTTAATAATACACTGCAATTTTTTATCTGTCAAACTTTTTTTTGAAAAAATATAAAATTTTTTAGGGGCGGGGTGTCATTTTCGGGGTGTCATTTTCGAGCCGTAATTATCGAGCTGTCATTTTTGGGCTTGACCCGAAAATCTACTTCTGCACTGTTTTTCCAAGTTGGCCGCAGGCACCGCCTATTTTTCGTCCGCGCCGTGTTCTAAGCGTAACATTCAATCCGGCTTTTTCGAGCATTGCAACAAAGCGGCGGACTTCTTCTGTACTTGGTTCTTCAAACGGCAGCGTTTTTACCGGGTTCCACGGAATCAGGTTTACGTTTACGTCTGCACCTTTTGCAAAAGCAATCATGTTGTTGGCACTTTTTTTATCTGTATTTTTTCCTGCAAGAAGAGCAGCTTCCAAAGTAACGCGTTTTCCAGTTTTTTCTGCATAATAAACAATAGCTTCACGCAGTTTTTCAAGAGAGTTTTCGCTGCTATTTGCAACTGGCATAAGTTCTTTTCGTAAATCTTCGTTGGCAGTTGTAAGAGAAACTGCAAGCCTAAGTTGTGGGCCGTTATCTGCAAGGTCATAAATGCCTTTTACAATTCCGCAGGTAGAAAGCGTGATTCTTTTGCTGGAAAGTGCACGTCCTTCTTTATTACACAAAATTTCTACAGTTTTACGGATTGCACCAAGATTTTGCATTGGTTCGCCCATACCCATAAACACAATATTGTCAAGTTTTCCAGCAGTTTGTTCAAGGTAAAAGAATTGTTCTATAATTTCTGAAGCTGTAAGATTGCGCGAAAGTCCAAGAGTTCCGGTCATACAAAAAGCACATTTCATTGCACAACCAGCCTGGCAGGAAACACAAGCGGTTTTTCGACCTTCTTTGTCAGTTAAAAGAACGGTTTCTACAATATTTCCATCTGACAGTTCAATACGCAGTTTGATTGTACCGTCCGGGTCTTTAAGAGTTTCTTGAATTTTGGTTGAATAGATTTTTGCTTTTTGGCCAAGTTCCTGCCGCAGTGCAACGCTTAAATTTGACATTTGTTCAAAACTTGAAGCACCACCGGCAATCCATTTAAAAATCTGCTTGCCACGGAAACTTTGCTGCAAATCTAATGCTTCACAAATTTCCTGTGGCAACATTCCTGATAAAATTATTTCGCTCATTGCAAAAACATATTACAATCGGCTGATTCTATCAAGAGCAGTTTTTACAGTCATGTTCTTTGCTTCGTATTTTAAGAAATCTTCAAGCAATTTTTTTGCTTCATTCTTTTTGTACGTTGCAACATAACAGTCTGCAAGGTCAACATAAAGTCGTGGATTTTTAGGATCGTTCTGAATCAAAGTTTTGAATCGTTTTTCAGCTTCATCAAATTGTCCGCGCTTCATACAAAGAAGTGCAAGT
The DNA here is from genome assembly GCA_024680155.1 of Treponema sp. Taxonomy (GTDB): domain Bacteria; phylum Spirochaetota; class Spirochaetia; order Treponematales; family Treponemataceae; genus Treponema_D. Next base: position 14,256 of record JAILCM010000204.1, on the reverse strand, counting down.
CCGATTGCTGCATAAATGTCAAAATCAATTTCCAAAGCTTTATTATAGTAGTTTTCTGCTTCGTCAAATTTTCCAATTGTTCTGTAAGCATCACCAACTCGGGTAAGAATTACTTTATTATTTGGATCACTTTCAAGAATTCGTCCCCAGTATTTTATAGACTGTTCATGTTCTCTAAGTCCGCGGTAACAATCAGCCAAACCAAACAGTGCGTAAAAATTATTCGGCTCAGATTCAAGTGCTTTTTCAAAGAACGGAATTCCCTGTGCAAAAGTCTTAAGCTTTCTGTGGCAGTTTCCAATTGAAGTAAGAACGCGAATATCTACCGATTCTTTGTGCAAATCGTAAATTCTTGTCCAGTAATTTAAAGCTTCGTGGTATTCCTTAAAATCATAGTTCAAATGACCAAGTCCAATCAGCGCGTAAGCATTGTCTTCTTCCATTTCAAGAACTTTTAAATAGAATTCTTTTGATTTCTTAAAGTCCTTTGTTTTTCTATAAGCATCTGCAACGCGTGTAATTACCGTAATGTTCTTATCATCATGCTGCAAATATTCCAGCCAGATTTGTATTGCTTTTGAGAATTGGTTCAACGCTTTGTAGCAGCTTGCAAGACCAAACAATGCGTAATTATTTGAAGGATAATGAGAAAGACATTTGTTATAGTAAGAAATTGCGTCATTAAAATGATTTTGCTTTCTTTCTGTGTCACCAAGTCCTACGAGGGCATAGTTGTTATTATCTTCAATTTCAAGAATTGCTTTAAATGCTTCTTTTGCACCTTCAATATCTTCTTCTTTTAAGAGCTGATAACCTTTTTTTGAAAGTTCAGTAATTTTTTCATTAGAATCATTAATTTTTTCGGAACTTAACTCAAGGTTTTCGTCAAAAACTTCAGTTTCAAAATTGTCACCCATTTTTTTAAATCTCCATTTTTTGTTTTTTAATTTATTTATTCTGCAAGCAGTGTAGAAATCACTTTTGCAATAGATTCGTAAATTGGCTCGGAATCCCTTTTGTTATGGGCAAGATGATAAACTTTTAAGGCCTTTAAACTTTCATTTTTATTCATGTAGTAATTGCCAACTCTTGTCAGTCCGTCAGAATAACCAGTCGTAATAAAAATACGGCGGGCATCTTCTACATTGCCAGAATTGAACATCATATTAGCCTTTCGGTTTAATATAACTTTCTGTTCGGGCGACAAACCTGAAACTGGATTATCGGTAACTTTTATAAAGCCATCGGGAATCTTTTGTTGTTCAAGAGCTTGAGTAAAGTTTTCTTCAATCTTTTTTCGACTGCTCATTTTTTACTATCCTATATAATAATAACACATTTTTAGTAAAATGCGATTTTTCAAAGTATGTTTATTTTTCAAATTTTAGTTTCTTTTCAGATGATGCGAATTATTCTGATATTTTTTTGTCTGATTCAGCGATTTCTTGCGGATAAGTATAGAAATCTACAATTGAACGCCCGTACACCCGCTGGTCAGTGCGTTTAAGAGGACCAATTTCATCCGGCATAAAATGCTCTTCCGGTCTGTGTACAAGAATTGTTCCTGTTTTATTAAGCATTCCGTTTTGTTCGGCCTTTAAAACCAGTTGTTCGTGGAATTTGTAAGGGAAGGGCGGATCAAAAAAAATGTAGTCAAAAGAAGATTTGCACCGTTTAATAAAATATTCTACCGGCATAAAGTGGCACTGAATTTTTACTCCGCATTCATTTTCTGCAACTTTTACGTTTTCCAAAACTGTATTCACTTTGATTTTATCTTTTTCGCAAAGTTCAACGTGGCTTGCACCTCTGGAAACCGCTTCAATTGCAATAGTTCCGCTACCCGAAAATAAATCCAGCCAGGATTTTCCGCTCAAATCACCAAGAATCGAAAAAACTGATTCGCGCATTCTATCCATAGCCGGTCTGATTACTCCATCCGGGCATTTTATAATTCTTCCTTTTAAAGTTCCGCCAGTAATTCTCATTTTTAAATCCTGTAAAAATCTTAGTTTTTATTCATAATTTTATTAAGCTTCCAGTAAGTTTCGTCATGTGGAAGATTTTTATTTTTAGACGCATATTCAAAAGCCGTTTTTCCTTCTGTAGAACGGATTGAAATATTTGCATTGTTATCAAGTAATGTCTGAATCACTTTTGTAGAAATTCCAAATTGGGCTGCATACATAAGAGGAGTTTTTCCGTTTGAATAAGTGTTCAGCGGAATTGATTTTGCAAGGAAAATCTTCATTTTTGCAATTTGTACATATTCGTCGGCAATGTTATTTGTAAGAAGCATAATAAAGGCGTTCATAACTTCTTTTTCCGACATTGAATAATAAGAAAGAAGTTTATTTATAATGTCTGGATTGTTATTGTAGGCACAGGCAAGTGTAAGCGCAGAAACATCAAAATTATTCATAACGCGAACATCGGCTCCTGCTTCCAAAAGAGTTTGAATTATAGCTGTATTTTCCTGATAGCGGGCCGCATACATAAGTGCAGTCCATCCGTCATTGTCGGTAAGATTTACATCAGCTCCAGAAGCAAGCAGAGTTTTAATCTGCCAGTTATTTCCAGCTTTTGCAGCCTTCATTAAATAAGTTCGTCCAAACTGATCTTTTGTATCGGGATTTTCAACTTTTTCTTGTGGAACTGAACTTTCATCATCCGGCAAATCAGGGAATCCGAATAATTCATAATCGTAAAGATAATCCTGCTGGTAACTTGCAATCGAAGGTGAATCTTCTGTTTTGTTTAAATTTGTTGAACGGGAATCAATTGCTTTTGGTGGAATAGGTTCTTCTTCGTCGCCTTCAATTAGCGTATAAGTTTGATTTGTATTACGCTTTTTAGAGTTTGAATCTTTTTGTTTTTGTTCTTCCTTTTTGCGGCGTAAAAGTTCTTCCTGCGAAACTGTTTCTATAAGAACGACGTTGTTTTGTGCGTATTGAATCTGGTTTAAATCAATTTCTTCGTCTTCTTTATTAATTCGTTCTTCTTCAGTTGGATTTTGTTCAGCACGAGTTTCTGATTCTAATTTTTTTTCTGATTCTAATTTTTTCTCTGAATCTGTTTGTTGTTCGGGATTTTGTTCAGATTCTGATTTTTTGTTGGATTTCTTATCTGTCTTTTTGTCTTTTTTATCTTTTTTGTCTGATTTAGATTCGTTCTTATTGTCTGAGTTTGATTCGTTTGTATTTTCTGATTTTTGTTCAGTTGATGTTTCTGCTTCAAGTTTTATGCTCGTTTTTGGGCTTTCTTGAATTTCTGCAGAATCTGCTGAAGTTTCTGAATCTGATTTTTTTGTTTCGGATTGTGTTTCTGTAGATTCAAAAATTGCTTCTGCTTCTGGTGATAAAGTTTCTTGTTGTGCAGGCGGGTTCATTCCAAAATAAGAAAAAAGTGCATTATCAGCACCTTCTGCTTCAAATTTTGCTGAAATCTGTTCAAAGTCATTTCTAAAATAAGATGAAGGTTTTGCTGAATATAAAGTGCCGTTTTTTGCAATTCCGTATTTTTCTTCGGGAAGTTCTAGGTAAATAAAAACTGAAAGTGCCTGCTCTTTATTGTCTAATGGCGAAACTAGAGTTTGAGTTATTTTTTTGTCAGAAACTTTACATACAGACCACGAACTTGTGGTTTCTTCTGAATTTTCGATTGTCTGTTTAATTAATTCTGGCAATGTTTTTGAGTCAGCTTTTCCTTTTGCAAAAAGTGCATTACAGAATAAAAAAGAGGAAAGTAGTACTGTTAAAAAAATCAATCTGTTTTTTGATAATGACATAATCAAATTATAACTTATAAAGAAGATTCCCGCAATATTGACCTAAACTCTTCTTTTTAGTATAGTACTAGAACACCCCTTGGAAGTCTTAAAAGGCTTTCCTATGTCCATGAGGAGGAAGCATAAGGCAATTTGTCTTATGGAATACATCTTATAAATCGTTGATTTAGAGGCTGTGTTGTACGTGTCCTCCGAAATGTTACAAATTATTTGTAATACTTACAGGAGATACTCATGAAAAAGTATGAGCTTATGACTATTTATCCACTCGATGATGAAAAGTCAAAGAAAGGTGCTGAAGATTTAAAATCAACACTTACAAAATTCGGTGCGGAAATCGAAGAAGAAAAACCATTTGGTGACCGCGATCTTACCTACGAAATTGCAAAACAGAGAAGAGGAAGATTTGTTCTTTACACAATGAAACTCAACCCTGGAAAAATCACAGAAATCGACAAAGAATTCAAAATCAATATGAACATTCTGAAGTATCAGTTTGTTAGACTTGATGAAAAAAACGCAAAATAATTTAGTCTAAATTTAAAAAGGTCATTAGTTTAGGAGTTGTTTATGACAGATTTAAATCATGTTGTACTTATCGGACGTCTTACAAGAGATCTTGGAGAAGATGAAAGAAGTTTTGGTTATGTTGGAAATGGACAGGCCAGAGCTAATGTTAGCATTGCCGTAAACAGAAGTAAGAAAACCGGTGACCAGTGGGTTGAAGAAACTAATTATTTTGACATTACAATCTGGGGAAAAACAGCAGAAAATCTTAAACCTTATCTTACTAAAGGTAAAATGATTGCTGTAGACGGATATCTTAAGCAGGATCGTTGGGAAAAAGATGGTCAGAAATTCAGTAAAGTTGGCGTTGTTGCAAACAATGTTCAGCTTCTTGGTGGAAGAACCGATGGAACTCAGCCGAGCGGGGGTGCTCCAAGATTCCAGCAGGTTAATAATTCTACTGACAACGGATATTCGGGCGGTTATCAGTCTAATTCTTATGGCGATACCGGTAGCGACTTCCCAGAGGATATACCTTTTTAATAGACCGTAAAGGCAGTTTGCCGGGCGGTTACACTAAAAACTAAGGAGCTAAAAATGGCTGACGAAAATACACAGGAATTTGAAGAAAAACAGGATCAGGAAGCTGCAATGAATGCTGTTACAGCTGAATCTGATGGACGTGACGAAGATAAAGACGGACGTGCAAAAGCAAAGACTTACTTCCGCAAGAAGGTATGTCGTTTCTGCGCTAACAAAGCAAAAATCGATTATAAAGATGCAGATGCTTTGCGTCGCTACACAACAGAACGCGGTAAGATTCTTCCACGCCGTATTACAGGAACTTGTGCTAAACACCAGCGTGAAGTTTCAAAAGCTATCAAAAGAGCACGCGCAATCTGTTTGCTTCCTTTTGTTGCTGACTAATTTTAATAAAAATGGCTGCCTCATACTCCGAGGCTGCTAAAAATACTGCCCTAAAATGGGCTTACATATTCACAGGAGCTTGAAATGAAAGTTATTCTTAATGTAGATGTTAAATCACTTGGTGAAGAAGGCGATGTAAAAAACGTAGCTAACGGATATGCTCGTAACTATCTTCTTCCACGTAATCTTGCAGTTCCATACAATGATGCAACTGTTCAGATTTTTGAAGCTAAAAAAGCTGAAATTGAAGCACGCAAAGAGCAGAAAAGAAAAGATTCTGCAAGCCTTAAAGACAGACTTGAAGCTAACCCAATCGAAATCAAAATGCCAGCTGGAACAAACGGAAAATTGTACGGTGCAGTTTCTGCTCACGTTATTGAAGAAGCTCTTGCTAAACTTGGTTTTGAAATTGAACGCAAACGCATTGATATTGCAGGAAGCACAATCAAGACTGTTGGTAACTACAAAGCAACAATCAAACTTTACGAAGCTCAGACTGCTGAAATTCATGTAATTGTTAAGGCAGACGGTGCTGAAGAAGCAGAAGCTCCAAAAGCTGAAGCTAAAAAAGAAGAAAAGAAAGAAGAAAAAGCTGAATAAGCCAAACTAATTTCTTGACTTTATGAAAATGAAGGGACTACCGGTTGAAAGGAGTCCCTTTTTTTGTCAAAATATTATTGTGAGGAGTTAAAAATGGATCAAACATTGAGCGATAAAGTTCCACCGCATAGTATGGAAGCTGAACAGGCTGTTCTTGGCGCACTTTTATTAAATTGGGGTGCTATGTCGGATGTTATTTCAACTCTTCGTCCCGATAGATTTTATTCATTGCAAAATCAGGTTATTTTTGAAGCAATGACGCGCCTTTTTACAAAAAATGTAACTGGAGATACACTTTCACTTATAAACGAACTTAATGTAGAAGGAAAATTGGAACAGGCTGGCGGAACCGCTTATATTGCCTCGCTTACAGATACAGTTCCTTCTGCCGCAAATATTGATTATTACGCCGAAATGGTCCTTGACCGTTCCACAAGACGCGAACTTATAAAAATTTCATCTGAACTTAAAGCTTCGGCTTTTGAACTTGGCCGTGATAGTTCTTCACTTTTAGATTCTGCTGAACAGAAAATCTTTACTCTTGCAGAACGAAACGAAACTACTGAAATCCATGATGTAAAAAATATCATGGTAAAAGAAATTGAAATTATTGAACGCCGTTTTAAAAGTAAAAATCAGTTTACGGGAGTTCCAACAGGTTTTTCAAAATTGGACACATATACATCCGGTTTCCAGAAATCGGAGTTAATTATTATTGGTGCACGACCTTCTATTGGTAAAACCGCACTTGCTCTTTCTATGATGCAGCACATCGCTCTTGAAAAAAAGATTCCGTGTGGATTTTTCTCGCTTGAAATGCCTTATGAATCAATTGGTATGCGTATTTTGGCGCAGGAAGCCCGTGTAAGCATGACGAAAATTCGTTCAGGTATGCTTAAAATGGACGAAATCCAGAAAATTCAGGATGCGGCCGGACGATGGTTTGAAGCTCCTTTGTATACTGTTGATACTCCAAATATGCGTCTTCTTGATTTACGTGCAATGGCAAGACGAATGGTTGTAAATCAGCATGTAGAAATTATTTTTATTGATTATATTGGTCTTATTACTACCGAAAATCCAACGGCTCCGGTTTATGAACAAATGTCTGAAGTTTCAAAATCGCTAAAAGCTCTTGCCCGCGAACTTGAAATACCGATTGTTGTTTTGTGTCAGGTTGCTCGTGCAGCCGAAGGTGAAGAGCCAAATCTTGCTCAGTTGCGTGGTTCTGGTTCTATTGAACAGGATGCCGATGTTGTTATGTTCCTTCACCGTGAACGTCTTAAGGATGAAACTCCAATTCAGGAAGCAAAAATCCTTCTTGAAAAACAGCGAAACGGTGCTACTGGTCATATCCCGATTATGTTTGTTCCTGCTTATTCAAAATTTGAAAATAAACAGGAAGAATAGTTAGATAATTAGCAGTTGCTCAAATCGAAAATTTTAAGGGCCTTTTTCAGTTCGTCTGGAGAAAGCTCTTTTTTTGTTGTAAACGTGATTTTTGCAGGTTCGTTCGGGAGCAGAGTGAGCATATTGTCGGAGAAAATGCCTTCTACACCGTTTGTGTCGAGCGAAACAAAAAATGCTGGTTTGTCGGTAGTAAGCGTGATTTCAAAAATGGAATCGGGAACTGCGGAAGTTGAGGTTGTTTCAAAATTGCAGCCTGTAGGTTGGCGTGGTATTTTGCAGGACGATGAGTTTTTGTCTAAATCGTAATTTGGAATTTTGCGGATTTCTGCCTGAACCGTTGCCTTTTTGATATTGCAATGTTTGTATACATCTGACCAGACTGTGTTTGTGCAGGTGTATTCTTTTCCAGTGGAAGAAACTGCTTTCATCGTGGCGTAAATAAAAAATCCGTCTTCCAAATCTATTTCCAGGTTTAAGAATTGTACTGTCTGGTCGGCGGTAACTTTTTCTGTTTTAGTGATTGTTTTTGCGTGTTCTGTTCCATCAAAATTCAAAAAGCTGAATTCTGCGGTAATATCAAGATTTTCTGCTGTGTCGTTACAGATTACGGCATTCAGTTTTCCGTCTTTTACAAAAAGCGGCATATAAACATTTTCAAAGAATTTGCGGCTTTCGTAATGTAAAAGCTTCCATTTTCCGCTGTATTCTAGCGACGACCATGAAGGTCCCGGCCAAACATCATTCAACTGCCAGATTAAAGTTCCCATGCAGTGCGGATTCAAACTTCGCCACCAGTCAACTGCCGTTTTAATTGCAACTGCCTGCTGAACCTGACTAAGATAAATCATGTTTTCAAAACCGTTAGGGAATCGGAAGTATCGGCTGAAATTTTCAATAATAATTGAATTTCCGCTTGGTGAACGCTGGTGATATTCCATTACGCGGCTTGTAAAATTAAAGTCCTTTTCTGGTGCAAAACTTTCTGTGCAGTCCAAACTTGGAAAAGATTCATAACCAAATTCACTAACGAACCGCGGACGGATTGAAAGGTAAGCGTCAAAGCTTTTTCGTTCGTGCCAGACGCTCCAATAATGCATGTCTCCCATATTGTCTGAATGCCAGTTATCAGCAAAATCATCAGGACCGGAACAAGGCGAACTTGGCCAGTAAAGGCGGCTTGAATCCAGTTGTTTGATTTTCTTACCGATTAAGCCGTTGTAAAGTCTGTCGTAATCAATTATGTAGCGGTCGCGGTTTTGAATGCTTTCTTTGAACCAACCTAATGCACCAAAATTTTCGTTGTTTCCGCACCATATTCCAATGCACGCGTGAGATTTTAGACGAGGAATCTGATATTCAAGTTCGCGTGTAACTTCGGCTAAAAAATCGTCAGTAACAGGGTAGGTAGAACATGCAAACATACAATCCTGCCACACAATTAAACCAAGTTCGTCGCAAAGTTCGTAGAAAATGTCATTTTCATAAATGCCGCCGCCCCAAACACGAATGCAGTTCTGGTTTGCATCCACTGCCGATTGAAGAAGGTCTTTGTAGCGTTCACTGGTCATTTTGGATGGAAGGGCATCGGCAGGAATCCAGTTGGAACCTTTTGCAAAAATGCGTCTACCGTTGTTTTCAAAATAAAGGCTGCGGCCCGGCTGGTTGGAAGCGTCTGTTTTGGGGGCGTTTTGCAGAAAAGCGTTTTGGTTGGATTGCGCGTTTGTTTGCCCGCCCGATTTTGCGTCTTCTTTTACAGAAACTGCTTTAAGTGTTGATATATAAAGATTCTTTGTGTGGCTGATTGTGCCGGAAACTGAATCTTCGTATTCGAGCGTGAGATTGTACGGCTTGTTTTTTGTAAGATTAAGTTCTTTTAATTCGCCGCTTGTTTTCCAGGTTAAAGGATTTTTTATTATAAGTTCCGTTGTGATTGTATTTATGCCTTTTTGTAAGTTAGCAGTGATTTTTGCAGTTGCTTTTTGAGGCTCAGTTTGATTTTGAGCCGCGATTTTTTGTAAGGAGTCGCTGCCCGCAGTACCAACGCGCTCATCCTCTATGCTAAAATAAAAATCCTTTCTTCCGGCTTCAAATGCTTCATACTCAAATTCCACTTTTACTCGGGCTTCTTCTTTTGTGCAAGACAAAATCGAATAATTCAAGCTTTGTTCAATTCCGTCGGCAACTGTAATAAGGTCTATATTTCCGTAGATTCCGCTTACCATTAAACACGGACCCCAATCCCAACCGCCGTGGCACTGGCATTTACGTACAAGATTACGGTTTGGTGAATAAACATCGTACTTCATGCATGGAACAGGATAGGGAAGTGCCTTTTCAATTTCTGCGGCCTTACGTTCTGCTGATTCAAAAAGAATTTTGATTGTGTTTGTTCCGTCTTTTACAAAATCACTTACATCAAAACGGTGTCGTGCAAATTGATTTTTTCCGCTGCCTGCTTGTTTTCCGTTTATATAAACTGAAAAAAAAGTATCGGCTTGGGTTAGTTCAAGAATTGTCCTTGTTTCATTTATTTTTTTATAGTTAAAACTTCGTTCAATTGTCCAGTCAGATTTTCCAACCCAAAGGACATTTTGTTCATTAAAACCGTAGTATGGGTCTGGAATAATTTTGTTTTTCAATAAAGCAGAATGAAAATCTCCCGGCAGATTAGCAGAAACTTCAATAGATTTTCCATCCTTATTTCCAGTTAATTTCCATTCTCCGAGTAAAGACAATCGTTCTGTGTTTTTCATATAAAAATCCTAAATTAAAAAATAAAGGGTTGTTACTTAAACACCCCTTTTTAAATTACTTAATTTTTATATTAATTTTTTGAAGTTTTGTAAAGTGTTTTTTAAAGCTTATTTTTCATTTCCAAGATTATTTTGTGCTGTAATTGCAGTCAAATCAGATTTTGAAAGAAGAATTAGTTGTCTTCCTGTTGAAGTTACTACAATTCCTGCATCTGTAATTGTAATTGGAGTTGAACTTGTTACGCTTACAGGTGATTTTTTCTGCAATTCAAGTTTTGCATTGAATTTAGCTACAACCCATCTTCCATTATCATCAACTACACAATAATAGTCAGAACCGTCCTGAACGAGTACCGAATTTTCTGCTACAGTTTCGTTACTTTCTGTTGTAATTTCCATTGTATCTTCAGAAATAAGAACCAGTTTAATTACAGCGTTTTCTCCGTTATGACCTGCAATTGCCATGTATTCGTTTCCAGCTTTATAAATTGTACGGTTACGAATTTCTGTTACTGGCGAACGTTTAATAATATCACCGTTTGCAGTATTAAATTTTACAAGACGAGAAAGCATCTGAGCTTCATCACTCAAAATAATACCGTATGCAGCAGCCATTTTTGCCTGTTCCTGCTGAGCTTTCTGAACATCCTGCTGGTCTTTAGCAATTTCTTTACGTTCATTTTCAGCTTCATTCTGCTTTTGTTCTGCTACTTGCTGCTGTTTTTCAGCTTCTTTTTTAGTTTCGTCAGCTTCTTTTTGAACCTGATCAGCTTCTGCCTGCTTTTGTTCAGCTACTTTTTGGGTATCTTCAGCTTTTTTCTGAGCATCTTTATCTGAAGGATTTTGTTCAGCGTCTTTTTTTGCTTGTTCAGCATCTTTTTTTGCGTTATCAGCTTCTTTTTTCTTATTGTTTGCTTCTTTTTGTTTGTCTTCAGCTTTCTTTCCTGTTTCCTGAGCCTTTTTGTTTGCGTCTTCAGCTTCACGTTCCTTTATATCAACAAGATCTTTTCGGGTGTCAACATTTTTATCATCATCTTCTTTCATTGAATCTACAACAGTTGAATCGCTGATTACAGTTGTATCTACAGTTGAAAGTCCGCCGTTTACATTATACAAAGGAATAATGATTTCAGATTTTCCAGGCCAATCTTTGTAATTAAGTGCAAGACCACAGTTTTCTGCGCTAAGATTTTTTGTAACAGCTTTTTTATATTTTGCTTCAAAAGTACTAAGATTTCCGCGGTAAACTGCATTATAAACTGTGATGAATACTGCAAGAGTATCGGCATCTTTTTCTGAATAACCGTAAGCAGCCGAAAGATAAGCACTTATAATTCTTCGAAGGTTTTTAATATGGTCAACCGTTGCATTTTTACCAATAAAAAGAATGTCGGCGTCAAGTTTTCCTGTTTCTTTTTCGTCAACAGCGTGAATTACATAGTATTTATTCTTATCGCCAATTTGTGAAGGCTGACTTGGAACAATCAATTTTCCCAATCCAGAACCAATTCCTTTAATAGCCGCAAGACTATCAATAACTTTGTGCGGACCATTGTAGCTTATAAATTCAATTGGTTCATTTGTTATAGATTTTAATTCCGGCTCATCAACTTCGAGAGCAAATGAGAATGCTGAAATTAAAAGTGAAATGATAAAAAGAGAAGCTGATTTTTTCATAACTGACACCTTTTTTATAAATTTTTCAAATACAAATTTGTTATATTATACCACAGGTGTTTATATTTTACAAATCTAAAGCTGAAACTTTTTTTAGAGTTTCTCTTGCGTAAAGGCGTGTTTTTGAAGAATATTTTGGATAGAGTAGTGAACTTAAAATCTGTTTTCCTTTTGTATTAAAAACCGGCAATCCCATAAAAAGACAAATATCGTATACTGCGTCACAAATGTCTTCTAATATAATTTCGTTTCTGGCATTTGATTTTTCTGTAAGCTGTTCGAGTGTATTTAAAATTACACCATCGGGATCATAAGCATTTTGACTGATTCCCTGCAAAAGTGTGTGAATTAAAGTGTTGTTGTCCTCTTTTTTTAGAAAATAAGCAGTAAAATCGCAGTAGGTGTCGGTTCCCCAAAGCGGTAATTGTTTTAAGATGAGTTCAACGCCGGCGGTATCAGTTTCAAATCCACTTTTTTCAACTCTTGCGCCAAAATTAGTTGTAGAAAGTGCAGATTGCAGTGCATAACAAGCCGAAATCAATTCAGAAGACCACTCTTTTTCTTTTGCACCATAATTTCCGGCTTTTATAAGTTCAATTCGTTCTTCATTTGCAAGATTTTTGTTTAAACTAGTCTGATAGTAGTTTGAATAAATTTCTGTATTAATAGAATAAAATTTATTGTAATTTGTTTGTTCGTTTTTTGATGTAGATGATTGATTTAATTTTGAGTTGGATTTGTGGGCGGCATTGTTTTGTGCTGATGCTGCTGATTGTGCAGTTCTAAAGGCGTTCATATTCCAGTTTTTTGAAAAAATTACAAAATAGTCGTTTTGAGTGTATGCGCAGTAATTCCAGGCTTCGTGTGAAGTTGAAGATGGCAATTTTCCAGACCAGATTTCTACTCCATAAGTTGAATAAAAATACGCTTCTTTGCCGTCGGTTAGGAAAAGTCCGTTTTGGGTGCAGACACTTTCTACAACGGTTTTTAAGTTGTCGGTAAAAAATGATTTTGTGATTTGTCCTTCTGCTAAATTAAGAAAATCAACTTCAATTTTGTTTGTCCAGTGATTCAGGTAAATTACAGTTTTGTTGTCGGGTGTTAAAACAAAAAAGTCGTAGTTGATTTTTGGATGAGTGTTTTCTTTTTGAAGAACCCATTTTTGCCATGCGTGATTGTCTGTGATTGTAAGAAGGGTACAGGTGCTGTCTTTAAATGTAAGAAGAATGCCCTGCTGGCTTGTGACTGCTGTGGAAACTTCGCCTGTAAAAGTTATTTCTTCCAATGGTTCACCAAATGGCGAGATTCTGAGTCCTTTTGTTTTGCCTTCTGTAAGTTCATTTAAAAATACAAGAATTGAACCGTCTTCAAATTCCTGAATTTCAAATTTGTTCATTTTGGGAAGGTCGAGTTTCCATTTTTGCTGGCCTGTAATTCCAAAGCAATAAAGCGAAGTTTCTGTTTTTACAAAAAATCGTCCGTCTCTTCCGGCAAAAGGTTTAGTTTCTATTGGAGCGTTAAAATCTTTTGTCCATAAAGTTGAACCGCTTGGATTAAGAAGTGTAAGCGTTTTTTTTGAGTTTGTGATTAAAAGAATAAAATCGTGCGGAAGAACCGCAATTGAAGCGGAGTTTGTTCTTGAAATTCGTTTTTCCCACAAAAATTTGCCGTTATTTGAATAAGACATGATGTTTCGTGCGTCGGTTATAAATACAAATCCGTATGAAGTAAATTCCGGCGTACAGATCACTTTTCCTGGCATTACGTTTGACCACGACGAATTTATGTTTAAAAGTTCTTCCGGTTCTTCTGCAAAAACTGAATTAGAGGCTGCGGCAAAGATGAGAACTAAAATTGAACTGAATACTTTTTTTAATTTATTCATTTATATTGAAAACTCCGTGTAGTTCCTAAAGTTTCAATTATTTACAACTTTCTGTGTAGTTTACGTCCGTACTAAAAGAGCAAGGCTTTCTATATGGCTTGTGTGTGGGTAAAAATCAAGTAAGAAAAGACGTTCCAGCTGATAGCCGCTTTTTACAAGTTTTGCAATGTCTCTTGCCTGAGTTGCAGGATCACACGACATGGAAAGTATAACAGGAATATTTGATTTACAAAGATAATCGCATACTTCTTTTTCCATTCCTGAGCGTGGAGGGTCAATTACACAGGCATCAAAATTTCCTGCATATTGAGCGCAGGTTTGAACCCATTTTGCACCGCTTAAACCATAACTTACGTGATTTGTTCCTGCCATATTCTGTTCTGCAAAAACAAGTGCATCGCGGTTGTGTTCTACTAAAGTTACGTTTTTGTATTTATCTGCTAAAAATGCCGAAATTGAACCGCATCCGCTGTACATATCAAGAACGTTTTGGCCGCCGGGGAGAAGTTTTTGAATTAAAGAAAGCACTTTTTCAAAAACAAAAAGGTTAGACTGGAAGAAGCCTCGAACGTCAAAGGAAAGTTTTTTTCCGTTTAAAGTGACTGTGATTGTATTTTCAGGCTGAATTACGGTTCCAGCAAAGTAGTGATTTTCTTTTTGTTTATATTTTTTATTAAATTGTCTATTTTTATCGACAGATTTTCCTGCGC
>JAILCM010000128.1 GCA_024680155.1 Treponema sp. | reverse complement strand
GTCTACAACTTTTGGAAGACCTGCGTTTGGTTTTACAAGAACGGGCACTGTAGCGGCGCGGCAAAGGCGTTCAACGGTTGGCTTCATTTCCAGAGGACCAAGGCTGCAGTTTACACCAACGGCAGAAACTCCTAGACCTTCGAGCATTGCAACCATAGTTTCGGGAGTTGAACCGCTCAAGGTGCGGCATTCTTTGTCGTAAACATTGCTTACGATTATTGGAAGGTCAGCAGGGGCAATTCCAAGTTCTTCAATTGTTTCTTTTGCGGCAAGAACGGCAGCTTTTGATTCATAACCGTCGTTCATTGTTTCTATCATTACACAGTCAATTTTTGGAAGGGTGGCATTTGTGGACGCGGCACCAGTGGTTGTAGGGGCGCTTGCATTTTCACTTTCCAATTTTTGTACAGTCTTAAATGCCGGACGGAAGGTTTTCTTAAAAAGATTCACGCAGTCTTCAAAATCAAGGTCGCCCATTGGTTTGAGCAATTTTCCGCACGAACCGATATCAAAGGCAATAAAATATTTTCCATCGGGATTTTCTTCCAGAACTTTCTGGCGGGCCTGGTTCGCATTTTCGATTGCAGCTTCAATAAGTCGTTCAAGTTCCAGTGGAAACTTGGTGATAAATGCGCCGAATGTGTTTGTATTTACAATATTTGAGCCAGCCGCAAAATAATTGTAATGCAGCTGAACAATACGGTCGGGATGTTTTATATTCCAGGTTTCGGGAAGTTCACCGGGTTTTAAGCCCATTCCCTGCAAAACTGTACCTGTACCGCCGTCAAAAAATAAACGCTCTTTTCCTAATATATCACCTAGTTTTTCCATAGGGTGATTATAGCGGATTTTTAGCGTGTGGGGTAGTAGGAACAAAGATGATTTTTACAGTTCCAAATCTACTACGGTTGCGTCGGTGGCGCGGATTAAATCATCGGGGGCAATTTTAATCTGAACTCCACGCTGGCCGCCGCTGATGCAGACTTTATCGTGTAAAATTATTGTTTCGTCTATAAAAGTGCGGAATTTCTTTTTCATTCCAAGGGGAGTGCAGCCACCGCGAATGTAGCCGGTAAGGCCGAGCAGTTCTTCAGGTTTTACAGGATTTATTTCTTTGCAGCCGGCAGCCTGTCTTGCTTTTTTTAAGTTTATTTCGCTAACGGCACTCTGGCAAAAAACGCAGATTTCTTTTGTGTCGGTTCTCATTACGATTGTTTTGTAAACGCTTTCTGCCGGAACTCCAATTTTTTCTGCAAGTCTAACAGCAGCACCGCGTGCAAGTTCGTGTTCACCATCATCTTCGTATTCGGCGGCTTCGTAGGCAATTCCAAGTCCGTCCAAAATACGCATTGCATTTGTTTTTTTCATAAGCTGATTGTAGCATTTATTGGAGCAATAAAAAAGGTGCTCACCGGGAGCACCTAGGAGGGAGGTATGAAAAGTCTTTTGGGCAAAGTATGAATAATTATTGGTTGTTGAGCTTTGCTTGTTTTTTTTTGTCTTAGCCCGCGAGACTTGGTTCCATAATCATCTGCTGCTGATTCTTGTAAGACCAGCTGTACAAAATTTCTGCAACGTCAAGAAGTGGTTTTCTTACTTTTAAGCCCATATCGTAAGCGAATGTTGCAACTGCTTTTGTAGCTTCCGGATTCCAGAGTTTTGCGTTGCTAAGATTAACGAATACAACTTTTTCTGCATCAGCAATTGCTTTAATGTGAGCGTTCATAAGTTCAAGGCTCTTGTCGTTAGAAGGATTTGCAATTCCAACAAGTGCAATTCTACATTTGCGGTTGCAGTCTTTGATAGATTCAATCAAGTTCAAGTAGTTTGTATCAAATGCTGTTGAATCATTTTTGAATGCGGCAAGGTCATTTTCACCAAGGTGAATAAGCATTCCTTCTGGTGCCAGAGGTGCAATCTTGTTCTGGAAATAATCCTGTGAAGTTGCAGCTGTAATAGAATCCGCACTCTTGTTGTAGATGTCGAAATTAAAACTGAATTCTTTAGCAAGGCTTGAAACTGGAATATCTTTATCCAAACTTCCGCCCATAAGAATAACGGCATTCTTCTTTTCTACTGCTTTTACAGGTCTGTTGATAAGTTCATCCAAAGAATTAGTGTAGTTTGTCATGTTTTCCTCCTTTTCTACAACATTCTTAATATCGTTTGCATTAATCTTTAATTTTTTGCTTGTTTCTGCTTTTCTATCCAAAGATTTATTTCTGATATATACAAAAACGTTAGCCATTACAATTGCAAGGTTCAAAAAGTAAACTGCAAGAACATAGTTGAACTGGTGATTAATAATTTTTGCTGTAATTCCTGCAACATATCCTGTAATAATCAAGATGATGAATGCAAGACTTGTTCCTTTTGCGGTTCTTGCTTTGTAGGCCTTCATTACATTTAATGGCCATGAAAATCCAAAACAAACTAACATTGATGCTTCAAAAAGATGAGCTAAATTCATTTTTTTACTCCTGTGTAAAATGTGGCGGTTGACTTTTGTTATTTGTCTAAACCACATCTTTAATTTATGCCCCAACTATATACGCACCCAATCAAAATCACAATTTTTTGAAAGAAAGAAAAATTTTTTTTTATCCCTGTCACTTTTTTTACTTTCAAAAGCCCCAAAATCCTCCCCAAATAGCATAAAAAAGTACAAAAGTGAGCAAAAATCTACTATAATAAAGCGTAATGAAAGCAGAAATCAGAAAATCAAAACAACACAACGGTCTGAACGATATTCGTCACGAAATTCAGCGGGTTCAGCTTATCCTCATCATTGTTACGACAATTCTTTTGAGTGTTGGCGGCGCTTTTGTAAATGTAAATGCAAACGACAAAGCTTTTGACCAGAATCTTCAGGATACGGCGGAACTAATCACTAGAATTTATGGTTTTATGAAAAATGCCCCGTCGCAGGAACTTCAAAACGGAATGGATTCAATTGGAGCTGAACTTGAAGAAGTTGACGTTATTTCTATAGTTGGTGTGAATAATATTCGAATCTATCATACAAATCACGCGCTTATTGGCACCGAATACGACGGAACTCACCCTGATTTTTCTACTCACAAAAAAGGCTATTACACCGAAAGCGACATTGGTCCTTCTGGTCCGCAGCGTCGTAGTTATTCTGCAATTTATGATGAAAAAGGTCGTTATATCGGATTTTTGATGACGGTTGCTCTTAAAACTTCAATTAAATCTGTCACGAACAAAATTATTCTGTTATTTTTTGTGGTTACAATTGCTGCAATTCTGATTGAAATTTCAATTTGCCGTGTATTTTCGCGTAAACTTAAAAAACGTTTGCTTGGTTATGAGCCGGATGCTTTTTCTTCAATGTTTAAAATCCGAGACAATATTCTGGAATCAATTTCGGATGGAATTATTGCCGTTGATTCCGAAGAAGACATTCAGTTTATAAACAAAACTGCGCGGAATATTCTGGGTTGTAATGCAGAAGATGAAAAACTGAATCTTATAAAAGAAAAAGTTTTTACTTCAAAATTTCTGGGCGGCATTTTAAAGGATGGAAAACCGGTTTTTGGTTTGCAGGAAGAAACTGAAGAAGGCACGGCACTTTTGATGGATTGCGTTCCAGTTATGGAAAATGGCGTGGTTTGCGGTGCTGTTGCAATCTTGCATGATAGAACTGAATATACAAAATTGATGGAAGAACTTTCCGGTACAAAATATCTTGTTGATTCAATGCGTGCAAACAATCACGATTTTACAAACAAGCTTCACGTAATTCTTGGGCTGATTCACCTTGGCGAGTATGAAAAAGCGGTTTCTTATATAGAAAATATTTCGATTATTCAGCGGCAAACTTTAAGTGCAGTTATGGCGGCGGTTGATAATGCTTCTTTTGCGGCACTTTTAATTGGAAAAATTGCGCGTTCTTCGGAATGCAACGTTAAATTTATTTTGCGTGAAGGAAGTCGTTTTAAAAATGCTGATATTTCGGTTCCGTCAGAAGCTCTTGTTACAATTTGCGGAAACTTAATTGATAATGCGCTTGATTCAATGAATATGATGAATGCGGGGGATGTAACTTTTGACCGTCCGCGTGAACTTGTTTTTGGAGTTTTTACAAAACCAGGCGAACTTTTAATTACGGTTCAGGATTCGGGATGTGGAATTCCAGAAGAAATTGGCGAGCGTATTTTTGAAAATGGATTTTCTACAAAAGGAACGGGCCGTGGAGTAGGGATGTATCATACAAAGCAGCTGGTAGAAAGTTTGGGAGGAAAAATCAGTTTTGAATCGCAAGTTGGTGCCGGTACAGTTTTTATGGTAGAATTAAAAGGCTAAGGTGGTGAGCGAATGTATAAAGTTTTAATTGTAGAAGACGACCCAATGGTTGCAATGATAAATGAGCAGTATGTTTGCAAGAATAAAGATTTTACTGTGGTAAAGTCGTGCCGAAATGGTCAGGAAGCGCTAGATTTTTTGATGGGAAATTCTGCGGGTGGCCTTGGTGGGGCTGTCGGTTCGGGTAGTGAAAAGATTGACTTAATCATTATGGACGTTTTTATGCCTTATATGGACGGAATTGAAACTCTAAAGAAAATCCGCGAGGCAAAAATTGATTCCGAAGTGATTATGGTAACCGCCGCAAATGACGCTGCAACACTTGAACAAACAATGCATCTTGGTGTAATTGATTTTTTGATTAAGCCGTTTGCCTTTGAACGTTTCCAGATTGCTCTAGAAAAATTTGCCGCAAAAGCACAGGTTTTAAGTTCATCTCCGACAGTTATCGACCAAAAATATGTAGACAGCATTATTTCTGGAAATGCAGTACAAAATACTGTTTCGACATCACAAAAAATAAACGAACTTCCAAAAGGCATTCAGAAAAAAACGCTTGATCTTATTTCATCCTACCTCCAAAAAAACGAAGGCTGGATTCCTGGCGACAAAATTGCCGAAGATGTTGGCCTCTCTCTGGTAACTGTCCGCCATTACATGACCTATCTTGTTGAACTAAAAAAGGCCCGCGCCGAAATCAACTACGAAACTGGTGGGCGACCGAGCGTTCTATACAAAGTAAAATAGAATGTATTAATAGACTTCTTTGCGACAAATACAAACTTTTTTACAATTACCTATTGACATAGTAGGGAATTAAATGTATTTTATGGCAACACTAAAAAACACACTGCAGTCGGATTTTAGGAAATAATAATTCTAGGAAAAAAAGAGAGGTCTGTTATGAAAAAAAATGTTGTAAAAAAAATTTCGGTTGTGCTCGTTTTGCTGGCGGCATCATCATCGGCTTTTGCTAAAACTAGAAAAATTCATGTGGCTCATACTGTTACAAATGTTCCATACGATTTTCTTGACGAAAAATGTAAAGCTGACGGTTTTGAAATTGCAGTTTTAAAGGCTGTGGACGAACTTCTTCCGCAGTACAAATTTGTTTTTCATGGAGTTTCTGATGAAGAACTTTTGATTGGAACTGAATCGGGCAAATATCAGGTTGGAACAAAAGGCGCATGGCTTACCGAAGAACGCGCTAAAAAATTTACAATTCCTTCTGAACCTATTGCTGCAAGTGTAATTGGAATTGCCTTCCGCGCAGAAAATAAAGATCAGATTCACGATTTGGAAAGTTTTGCGTCTTATTCTGGAAAATTGATTCCAATTTCTCCACAGAGCGCTCAGTTTTCGGTAATTCAGGATTTTAATCAAAAGCATCAGGATAATCAGATTACGCTTGTTCCGTCCGATGTTTTTGATATTGCAGATTCTTATCTTTGGGTTTTGGAAGGTCGCTACGATGCATATTTTGTGCTCAAGCTTTCTTTTGAAAAAAATGTCTTAAAAGAAACTGGCCCATACCATCAGTTTGCAGATAAGCTTGCTTATGTTCCGTATAAAGGAATTCCAACTTATCCGCTTTTTAATAAAAAAGAAACTGAACTTGCTGCCGATTACGATAAAGCCGTGCAAAAATTGCGTGAAAATGGTACTATATCGGCATTGTCGCTTAAGTATTTTGGAGAAGATGTATTTACTTTTGTGACTGAATAGGTTGTCGTATCTAGTGCGACAATGACTTTATGATTGCGAGGTACGTTGAATGACCAGGCCTTTTTCGGCAATTCAGATTTGGAACAGTTTTCTGAAAATCATTCCGTACTTCGGCGTTACTTTTGGTGTGGTGACCGGTACTGTAATTCTTGCTCTTGCAATTGCAGTTCTGCTTTTTGTGTGGAAATTAAGCCGGCATCACGCTTTGAATGTCCTTTCTGATATTTACATCAATATAATCCGCTGTACACCCGCTATTGTTCTTCTTTTTATTGTTTATTATGGAATTCCAAAACTTTTTGGTGGTCTTTTTGGTGTAAATCTGAACTTTGCCCCAAAAATCATTTATGTTGTGATTTCGCTTTCTCTTTTGTATGCGTCTTCTCTTACCGAAATTATGCGTTCGGTGTGGCTTGCAATGGGAAAATCTCAGTACGAAGCGGCTTTAAGCGTTGGAATGACTCCGTGGCAGGCAATTTTTAGAATTATGGTTCCGCAGGGAGTTGTGATTGCACTTCCAAATCTAGG
Source organism: Treponema sp. (assembly GCA_024680155.1). Lineage (GTDB taxonomy): Bacteria > Spirochaetota > Spirochaetia > Treponematales > Treponemataceae > Treponema_D. The sequence goes on along the minus strand of JAILCM010000128.1, from coordinate 5,768 downwards.
AAATTCGCTGATTGCTCTTTTTAAGGAAGGAAGCCTTGCATTTACAATCGGATTAATTGACATGATGGGGCAGGGCAATCTGATAATTTCGCGGAATTATGGGGCGTATTCGCTCGAAACTTATATTGCGCTGGCAATTATTTATTGGACGCTCACGCTGATTATAGAACAGATATTCAAGAAATTGGAGTTGAAACTGGGTGCTGGGCGCGGTGCTGGTACTGGCGTGGCTGGGCGTGGTTCCGGTGGCATTTTGAAAAAGGGGGCCGGATATGACGCTTGATTTTGCTTATCTTGTACGCACATTCTGGCTTTGCGTTCGTGCAATCCCTGTAACGTTGGAAATTACGCTTGTCTCTTTTTTGATTGCCCTTATTCCTGCAGTTTTGATTGCTCTTTGCAGGCTTCACAAAATTAAAGTTTTATCGCAATTGTGTGCAGTTTTTGTTTCTTTTATCCGTGGAATTCCTATTGTCCTTCAAATTCTGATTGTTTACAGTATTTGTCCAAGTCTTTTGAATGCTTTAATTGTTCGTTCGGGCTGGAATTTTAATGTTTTTGAAATGAATCCTATTGTGTATGCGTTCGTTGTTTTTGGAATTAATACAACAGCAACTTTAAGCGAAGTTTTCCGTTCTGCAATCGGTTCTGTAGATAAAGGCCAGATGGAAGCCGCTTTGTGTATTGGCGAAACTCCTGCCCGTGCATTTTTCAGGATTGTTTTACCGCAGGCATGCAGGTCAGCATTGCCGAATATCTGTACGCTTACAATCATCCTTATAAAAAATACGTCGCTTGCTTTTATGATGACCGTTCGCGAAATTACAGCGGTTGCAAAAATAGAGGCAGCTTATGGCTATAATTATGTAGAATCCTACATTGATATTTTTGTGATTTACATTATTATTGGACTTGTAGTTCAATTCTTATTCAGACGGCTGGAAGTTCGACTTGCTTTCCGTGGAGGGAAAAATGCTAAAAATTTCAGATTTATATAAATCCTTTGGCAATACACAGGTTTTAAAAGGCATTTCGCTCCAGGTTCAAAAAGGAAAAGTTACTGCAATAATCGGGCCGTCTGGTGCTGGAAAAACAACCTTGCTCCGATGCATGAATTTTCTAGAAACTGCCGACAGCGGACAAATGGATTTTGACGGTATTCATGTTGATTTAAGCCGCGTTCACAAAAAAACGATGCTCCAAATCCGCAGAAAAACCGGTTTTGTATTCCAGAATTACAATCTTTTTGCAAATAAAACCGCTTTAGAAAATGTGATGGAAGGGCTTGTAGTTGTAAAACGCATTCCAAAAAATCAGGCCCGTGAAATTGCTCTTGCCGCATTGGAAAAAGTTGGGCTTTTGGACCGTGCCGATTATTATCCTTCAAGTCTTTCTGGCGGTCAGCAGCAGCGAGTTGGAATTGCAAGAGCGTTTGCCCTTGAACCAGATGTAATTTTATTTGATGAACCAACTTCCGCTCTTGACCCCGAACTTACCGGCGAAGTACTTTCTGTAATCCGTAAACTTGCCTGCGAAGGAATTACCATGGTAATTGTAACCCACGAAATGCAGTTTGCCCGCGAAATTGCAGACCTCGTAATTTTTATGGAAGCCGGCCAGATTGTCGAACAAGGGACCGCAAAACAAATTTTTGATTCACCCGAGCAGGAACGAACAAAAAAGTTTCTAAGTGGAAGTTTTTAAGTTATAATTTTTGAAAAGATGTTCTTAAAAAGGAGAAATAATATGGAAAAACAAAGCGTGTTATCATTTTATGATGTTGTGACTTTTACTTTAAACAATTCTGCAAAGTTTTCAGAGTTACAGGAATTAATTGAAATTTGCAGAAATATTCATAGCATTTCTTTTGATTATAACACAGCAAAAGCATTTAATTCCGAAAGCAAGGAAAAACTTGAAAGTATGGAATCAGAAATTGATTTGCAAATTAAAAAGGTTATGGAAATAATCAAAGCGTGTTTTGATTTTAATTCTGAAAATCTTGCGTTCACTCAAAAATCTGTTTTTAATGAGGTTGTTGTGCCTTTGTCCGAAGTTCAGGATAAATAGATTTATTCTTCTAAAGCTGCAAGACTGTTGTAAACTGACATTGCCCAAACTGTAATTTTTACGCGGTTTTCCGGCATTTTCATTATATTTGCATTTATTAAAGGAGCACCGTTATAAACAGCATGTGGCAAAAACAAATCATCATTAGGAAAATCAACCTTTTCAATTTCTTCTACAGTCATAAAAGCATTTTTATTTAATCCTCGTGCTTGAATGACAGGCAAAAAATCATGTGAAGAAAAATTGAATTTTATATTCCGAACGGCAATATCAAGTTGAGTAATCAGACCATTATGAAAAACAGTGCGTTCAGAATCAGCTTCCATAAAAAGGGTCTTGTCTTCATGCCGCAAATCGGTTGTTTTTTCTATACTCTTGCAATAGACCTTAATCTTTTCTCTGATTTCGTTAAGATCATCATGAATCTGGTTCTTCCATCCGTCAAGTTTTTTCTGAGCTTCCTCTTTATTTGTGCAGGAATCACGCAACTGAACCTGGTCAATAAGAGAAAGAACTTCAGCCATCTGTTTTAAGGAATCATTGTTTTCTATAATTGTCATATAAGCGATTGTACATTATTTAGGATGGAATTTACAGTAAAAAATCGATTTTATTACTTGCCAATTGTAAAAAAAGCACTGTATTATATTTTATAGAGTAAAAATTTTAAAAAACTCAATCCGCCCAGGAGGTCATTATGAGAGAAAAAATCTACGAGCTTCTAAAAAAAATCGATGATATGAAGTTTGAAAAGTATGATACTGCTGAAGAAAACCGGATTTTTCTAAAGCGACTGTATCTTGATGAAGCATTTCGCAATCAAATGATTGAAAGCATGGGTGAACAGAAAACCTTGGAGTTTCTGGAAAAAACTTATGACGCTTACTGCAAAATTAGCAAAGAGATGAAAGAACTTGTTGAAGAGTGCGAAGCAAAGGACGAACTTAGAGATACTTTCGGTAAAGATGTATTCACTAAACTTGTTGAAAACGAAGAAGAAAAAGACAGACAGATTGAGACAAAACTGTAACTTGCTAGTCTTATTATTGAATGTTCTGCCTGTGTAGTTCTGCCCGCCTTTTTTCTTCAACTTTTCTTTTGGTAAAAACTTCTCTTCTTAAATTACAACTTACCTTTTTCCATTCTAACAAGCATCATGCTGGCATTCCAAAGCGGTGAATATTTACTTACACCAAGAAAATCCTTTCCAAAAATGTCGAACAAATTACTTCGCATTGTAAAAAGTGGAACGCGTCCTAAAATCTTTTCGCCATCGGTCAAATAGCCCATCTGGACTGGCATTGCGTAATCACCTTTTTCTTTAAAACCGCCGCCACTGTACTGAACAGGCACAACTGCAAGTTTTCCGCCCATTTCTTCCAGAATTTGTTTTGGAGTTTTTTGAACCGGCGTAATTCGTGTTTTAATCCAGCCGTTTTGTGGAATATCTGAATAATTCTGGTAGGCACTTCCTGTGTATTCAGCCTTGTATTTTTCCGCAATTCGTTTATCTGCAAAACCACGTAAAATTTTACCGTCGCGAATGTAGCAAACTTTTCCGCTTTTTGGAACAAAACCTTCCGCATCCCAGAATGTCGTCATCCAAAGATTCTTTTTTGCAACATTGTGGCATATTGTAAGACTGTCTGCAAAAACTTTCTGTCCAACTTTTCCAGTTAAAAGCGAAGTTCCCAAAGAAAGTTTTTCTGCATTCAGTTCGCTCATAAGTGCACCAGAAAATTCCCAATCAGGCATCATAATAATCAAATCATCCGGAAGGTCAACCATTTTTGTGTAATTTGCAAGATAATTGTCCGCCATCCGTCTGAATTTTGTAGAAGAATAGGTTCTCATATTTATGCTAAAGTATCCGTCCGAAATATCTTTGCTGTCTTTGTGCTTAAAACTAAAACCGATTCCATTAAAACCGTCTGTAGAAACATAATTCATTCCAGCCGAATTTTCCTGAGCCTGCATAGATTTTTGGCAAAAAACACTGCCATTGTAAGTAAAATCAGGATAAGTGCGGTTTAACCAGGCAAGTTCCCGACGTGCTTTTTTCATTAAATCTGCATCGCTAAGAATTTTTTCCGTTTTATCAATTTCACCCTTTCCACCCACAAGCTCAAACGGATACGGTCGCTTTAATTCCAGATTTTTTTCTGCCTTTGCGTATCCTTCATCATCGCTCATTTCTCCCTGCTGATAATGAATGCCCACAAATCCGTCTTCATACACCCTAAACGAGCGCACTGTCTTATCATATTTATTGAACGAAACAATTTTGCTTTCTTCAACCGAAACTTCCGAATAAACTGTCGTACTTGTATATTTTTCCTTTTGCATCTAAAACCTCTTTTTATATATTTGGGGGTTCCCGCCCAGCTCACTTCGTTCGCCGGGCGGTCGCTACGTCCGCAGTTCCGCTTTCGCTCCATTCGTTCCGAACGGCTCCGCCGCTGCTCCCATCGCTAACCCAAGTCTTTATTACCTAATTTATTGTCAACTTTTTTACACGGATTGTAGGCCCGCCGGTTGCAGTTGGCATACTTTGGCCATTTTTTCCGCAGGTTCCGCTGTAGAATTTTAAATCACTTCCAACGGCATCTATGTCGAACAAGGTTTGGAAAACGCTTCCGGTAACTACGTTTACGCGTAAAGGTTCGCACAATTTTCCGTCACGGATTTTGTAGCATTTTTGCGGCTGGATTGTGAAAGTTGAATTTCCAGTTCCGTAATTCCAGTCGTAAACGTAAATGCCGTCTTTTACTCCGCGTATGATTTCTTCCGGATTATCTGGACCTGCAAGCATATAGGTGTTTGTCATGCGTACCATTGGTGCAAAATTGTAGTTTTGAGCGCGGGCGTTTCCGGTTGGCTCTTCCCCCAGAACTGACGCTGATTTTGCATCATGCAGGCGGCCACTTAAAATGCCGTCTTTTATAAGGTAAACATCTTTCTTTTTGTTTCCTTCATCGTCGTAAACGCAGTAACCGTGGTGCATACTGTCGCCTTCATCAATAATAGAAACTTTAGGATTTGCGACCTGTTTTCCCATTGTCCATTCGTCGCGCAAAGTTTTATCGTTAAGCATAAAATCGGCTTCGCTTTTGTGACCAAAACTTTCGTGAGTAAATACCGCTGTTACACTTGGAGAAAGCACGCAAACATATTCTCCAGGTTCTGCCGCAACATTATTTTTTGCAAAGTCTAGTGCACGGTCGCGTTCGTCTATAATTTCTTTTTCGCGGTTTTTAAGGGAATCAAAATCGAATTCCCAGAAAGTTTTTCCGCCGGCGTAAGGAACATTTTCTTTTCCAAGAATCTGGAACCACATAGAAAAAGCACAACGCTGGTAATCCTGAATAATTTCTGTTCCTTTGCTTGTGTAAAGTTCTTTTATTGTGCTCCAGTACCAGAAACTTGCACTTGTCATTTTAATTTCTGTGATTGATTTATCTGTGCATTTTTCGCGGTAATAATCTACAATTTCTTTGCGGTCTTTTAATGTAAGATTTCGCAGATTATTTTTTCCGTCAAATTTCATGATTTTTGCGTTATTTACACTGAAATTTTTAACAATTGGATTTTTCAGGATTTTTGGATTTGGTTTTGCAATTGCCGCAAGTTCATCAATCTTTTTTTGAATGGAAGCGGTACTTATATCGTTTGTTTCGGCTGTGTACCACATTTTTCCG
>JAILCM010000099.1 GCA_024680155.1 Treponema sp. | reverse complement strand
AATTCCAGTTGTAAGAGCTGTAAGTCCAGTGCGTCCACCAGCTTCAACACCAGAAGCAGATTCTACGAAAGTTGTTACAGTTGAAGTACCAGTACAAGCTCCAGCTACAGTTCCAACAGCATCAGAAAGAAGAGCTTCTTTCATCTGTGGCATGTTGCCTTCTTCGTCAAGCATATTTGCTTTTGCGGCAGTTCCAACCAAAGTTCCGATTGTATCAAACATATCAATGATACAGAATGTGATAATCAAAGTAACAATTGTAAACCAGCCAATCTGTGGAAGAGCTTTAAAATTGAACTTGAACAATGTATTTTCTGCCATATCTTTGAATGGTGGAAGCCAGTTAGCTGTTGCAAGTGAAGCAAATGGATTTGTGTGGAAGAAAATTGCCTGTCCAGCCCAGTAAACAACGCTTGCTGCGAGCATACCAAAAATTACGGCACCCTTTACCTTAAAATGAGCAAGAGCAATGATTACAAAAAGTCCGATGAACATTGTTGCAACTGTAAGAACCATTGGTCCATAACCTTCTGCCATGCTTCCTTTTGCAAAACTTGCTGTAAGTGAACCAAAGAAATCGCGCATTACATAGAATGGAGCAGAAAATCCGTTTGCAGAAGAATAAATACCAGCGTTTGAACCAAGACCAATATTCATAAGCATAAGACCGATTGCAGGTCCAATACCAAGGCGAACTCCAAGAGGAATTGCGTTTACAATTTTATCGCGGATATTAAAAATTGAAAGAATTACAAAAACAATACCTTCAATAAGAATGATTACAAGACCAGCCTGAAAAGATTCTGTGTAAGAAAGACCTGTGATTGAAACAATCTGTGCAATTACAAATGCAAAGAAACTGTTCAAGCCCATTCCAGGTGCCATTGCAAATGGTTTGTTAGCAACAAATGCCATTACAAACATACCGATTGCAGAAGCGATACAAGTTGCAAGGAAAATACCATTCCACAAGCCCTGTCCACCGTTTGCACCAAAACCAGTAAGAAGATTTGGATTCAAGGCAATGATGTAAGCCATTGTCATGAAGGTTGTAAGACCAGCAACAATTTCTGTTTTTACAGTTGTGCCGTTCTCCTTTAATTTAAATAACTTTTCCATAAAAAACTTTTCCTCCTTTTTATGGTTAAATAAAATTTAAAATTTTTTAGCCCAAATTAAAAATTTCCAAAACTTTGTCTGGGCAGGCTTTTACACATTCACCGCAGGCAGTACATTTTGTATAATCAATTTTTGGAATGCCAGAGCTAACGTCTATGCACTGAGAAGGACATTTTCTTGCACACATTCCGCACTTAAAACATCCAACGCTGCAGTCTTTACGAATCTGAGGTTTGTTGTCGCTGTGATTTGAACAAAGAGCAATTGCACCTTTTGTGTCTTTATCAATAATTTTGAAAAGATGTTTTGGACAAGCTGAATTGCACTTTCCACAGCCGACGCATTTTTCATAATCAACTACAGGAATGCCGCCTTCTCCCATAGAAAGAGCTCCAAAAGGACAAACTTTTATACAGTCTCCAAGGCCTATACATCCAAAAGAACATTTTTTTGTTCCGTTCATTACAAGCTGGGCACCCTTACAAGTCTGGATTCCGTGATATTCACCCTTACTTTTAGCACATTCATTTGTTCCTTTACATGCAAGAACTGTAACCTGAGGTTTTACTTCAACTCCAGCCTGACCAAGAATTTCTGCAATTTTTGTAGCACAGGAAGCACCGCCAGCCACACAGCCGTTTACAGGAGCATCACCTTTTACAACAGCACCCGCGAAAGAATCACAACCGGCAAGTCCACAACCACCACAGTTTGCACCAGAAAGAGCATCACGTACAGCCTGAACTTTTGGGTCTGTATCTACATGGAAAATCTTTTTAAATAAGCCCAAAAGTACGCCCAAAACAAAGGCAATGGCAAGGGCAACGATTATAGTGTATAAAATAGTATTCATCTTTATAAATCTCCTTAATTCTGCCCTTCAAAATTACTTAATCAAGCCCTTAAAACCAAGGAATGCAAGACTTAATAATCCGGCTGTAATATACAAAACTGGAGTTCCTTCAAAAGCTTTAGGAACTTTTGCAACCTTAAGACGGCTACGAACACCACTCATAACAACCATACTCAAAAGGAAGCCCATCGCAGATCCAAAAGCATAAACAAGACTCTGACCATAGTTATAATCTTTAGAAATACAGTTGATTGTAATACCCAAAACTGCACAGTTTGTTGTAATCAAAGCAAGGTAAACACCCATTGAATTATAAAGTCCAGGAATCTTTTTTCTAAGGAAGAATTCAACAAGCTGAACCAATGATGCTATTACAAGAATAAAAAACAAAGTCTGTAAATATTCAAGTCCAAGCGGAACCATTACAAGTTTATAAAGTGGCCAGGTAACCGCAGTTGCAAGCATGATTACAAAAGTAGTTGCAAGGCCCATTCCAGTTGCTTTTTCGGTATCGTTTGTCATTCCAATAAAAGGACAGATTGCAAGGTACTGAATAAATACAACATTATCTATAAGTGCTGATTTTATAAAAAGCTTTAAAGTTTCCATTATTCAGCCTCCACATTTTTATTTTCTGA
>JAILCM010000316.1 GCA_024680155.1 Treponema sp. | reverse complement strand
GTAAATGTAAAAATTTATGATGGAACAACCTTGTTGCAGACTATTGAAGCTGTACCTAATCGGGATGTAAAAGTTCCAATGATACGAAAAAATACTTCGATTATACAAGGTCTTTACACCGATTCATCATTAGAAAATGCTTGGGATTATGTTACAGACAAAGATATTGCTGTTTATGCAAAATGGGAAGATCTTCTTGTTCCTGATGCCGAAGCTGCTGGTAATGATGTTTCAAAATATACAGTCGTTTCATTTAGTGGTAAACGTTCAGGAGCCTTCATGTATTTTTTAGAAGCAGGATTTTATTGTGTTGAATGGAATGATTCATGGAATAAGGGACCGTTCGCAGATTTGGATAATATTAATTTTACCGATTGCTATATATGTATTCTCAACGAAAATGGAGAAGTTTTGTATAGAAATGATGATGGTAATCTAATCTTCGATGTTTCTGATTCTGGTATTTATTCAATCATAGTGGAAGGTCGTAATTCAGATATGCAAGAAGCCGCTTTCCACATCTACTCATATAATCCAGAAAGCTAAACGAAATTAAAGGTTGTAACTAAAAACGTAAAATTTACTTAATGTTATTTCATTGGAGGAAGTAATGAAAAAAATATTCAAAGTTGTGAGTGCTTTAATGGTGCTTGCAATTACCCTTATGTTTACCGGATGTCCTGAAGCAATGGGATTGTTGGGAAAATTTAACCTGACGGGTAAAGGTACTATAAATGGAAAAGTTGTTTATTCAAATAGCAGCGATAGTTCAGATATTGTAGTTAGTATTGAAAAAACAGATGGACTTCTTACAGAATCTGTACGCAATTTTATTCAGTCAGCAGATACAGATGGAATTGATTCAGCTCGTTCTGCGGCAAGCCGTGCGTCCCTAACAAATGTAAATGCAAGTTCTAATGGAAGCTATTCTTTTACAGATTTGGAACCAGGTGTTTATACAATTTATGCAAGTTCTAATAATTCAAAAGAAAAAGCTGTTTCTACAAACGTAATTGTTGAAGGTGATAAAACTACAACAGCAGATGATATGCAGCTTACTGCAACAGGAACCATTAGCGGAAAAGTAACTCTTGATGGAAATGCAAGAGCAGGATTTTTTGTAATCATTCCTGGAACTGGTATTGTAGATGTTACAAACGAAAAAGGCGAATACAAACTTGCCGATGTTCCTGCTGGAACTCAGTATAATCTTGCTGTAGTTTACGGAACATATACATATTTTGTAACTTCAACTGTAGCTTCACAGGCTGGTAAAGATACTTCTGCAAATGAAATTAAGCTTGAATCTTCTCAAATGAAGAATAACCTTTTAAAAGGCAATGACGGAACTGATGGTATCGACGGAAAAGATGGAAAAGATGCTAAAGACGGCATTGGTATAAACTGGCTTGGTGCATTCGAAAGTTCAGAAGAAATCAAAGAACCAAAAGCTTTTGACGCATTCTTCAATTCAACAGACGGTTGTTCTTATGTTTATATTGGCAGTGACTGGGTTATTCTTGCAAGAGCAGGTAAAGACGGTGCCGATGGTAAAGACGGAAGAGACGGACGTGTTACTGGAACAGATTCTAAGAGTTATGTAACTGCTGTTGCAACAGACAAAGGTATTGAATTCTACGGCTCAATTCTTAGCAATGTTAGAGATGATGGAAGTTCAACTAATGCTTCTGTTGAAATTTCAATTGAGGAACTTGATTCTGGAATAGTTATGCACCAGGATTGGACAAAGCTTAATAACGTCTGGAGCAAATGGGATCTTATTTATCCTTTAGTAGAAAAAGGAAAAGAATATACATTCTATGTAAAGGTTTCGAATACAAACTTTAGTTTATATGAACAGTTTATAACAATAGAAGCAACAGGTGGTCTTGGCGAATATAAAGTAGAAAATGTAGATGACCTTAAAGTTGAATTTGATAAAGACGAAAGAATTTTCAAGAGAACTGTTGAACCTAAGTTTACAGATAATCCTAATGTAAAAATCCTTGCAAACGGTTCAGAATATTATTTATACCGCGATAAAATTTGGACTTATTGGGTTTACAACACTTATTTGTGGGATGACGGTCTTGGTGAATTCAATTTGAAAAAACAGCTTCCTTCATGGCAGAATATGGAAACTGTAGAAAAAATTATGTCTGGTCATAACTATGAGTTCCAGATTCGTACATTCCTTAGAATTGCAGGTTATTCTTATAACGATACAGTTTATTTTGCTATGAATGATAGCACTCTTGCTACTGGCGAATGGGGCGGAAAACTTAAGAAAGTTTATGTTATTACAGACCCAACTGGCTGGTACGAGAAGAATTATGGATTAAAGACAAAGTTTGTTGACATTCCTGGTGAAGAACTTAAAGCTACAGAAAAAGATAATGATGGAAAAGAATCAACTAATGTTACAAAAGCTATTGTAATCAACTATGGAGATACAATTGAAGAGCCTTTAAATGTTCCTTATACAACAACTGGTGAATCAAAGTTCAATGGCTGGATGAATTCAAGAGGAGACAAAATAAGCTTCCCTTATAAACCAACAACACAATATGAATACGATGATTGCACTGTTGATGGTGAGCCTGTAGAATTCCTAGACTATTTGATTCCTGATTTGTCAGTTTACTTTAATGCAACTTTGATGGACGGTGATAAAGAATTTGCCAAAGGAAAAGTTGAAGCTGGTAAAGGTTTGGTTGATAAAGATAAGTATGAAAACGATGGTGTGAAACTTATTGAGCTTTATACAGATCCTGAGTTGACTAAAGTTTGGGATAATTGTGCTTCTGATGACATAACTCTTTATGGAAAATGGGGCAATAATGGTTTTACAATTAGATATAGGGAAGATGCTCGATGGTCTTCTGGTGTTTTCAACGTAGAAGATGATTGGGAGTCTATTGAAGTAACTTTTGCTCCTGATACAGATCTCTCAAGACTTCAGTTTAATTGTGTTTCTGACAGTCTAGAAAAAGTTGAATCTTGGGGAAATTCATATTATCAGACCTACCCGCAGATTTTTGGTGAAATTTCTAGCGTCAATTTTGCTAATGAATTAGCATCCGTAGCTAAATATGGTGCAACAAAAATTGTAAATTGTAATATCCAGAATACAACATCAGACGGTTTTGATGTAAAGGTTCTTAGTGCAGTTGTAACAAAAAAAGACGGTACAAAAGTGAATGTTAAAGCAATTGCAGATTGGTCAAGTACAATAATTGAGGACTAGGAGGAAGTGATGAAAAAAATGTTTAAAATTGCGGGTGTTTTTGCGGCATTCGCAATGGCTATAATGTTTATAGGATGTTCCGCTTTAACATCTTCAAAATCAGAAGAAAAAGGTGTAATTAGCGGTAAAGTTGTTTATTCAAACAGCACAGATTATTCAGATATTGTTGTTACAATAGAAAAATCAGACGGTTTGCTTACAGAATCGGTACACGCTCTAACTGCAAAAACTGGTGCAGAAGAAATTGAATCTGCGCGTTCAGCTGTAGCAAAAAGTGTTCTTGCAACTGCAAAAGTTTCTTCTAACGGTAAATATTCTTTCACCGATTTGGATGCAGGAACTTACACAATTTATGCAAGTTCAGATAATTCAGAAGAAAAAGCTGTTACTACAAATGTAATTGTTCCAGCTGGTCGTGAAGTTGTTGCCGCAGACTTAAAACTTACTGCAACAGGAAGTATAAGCGGTAAAGTAACTATCGACGGAAAATCAACTGGAAACGGTGGCTTAATTGTTTTAATTCCTGGAACAAAACTTTTGGATGTAACACAAGATGATGGTTCTTATACAATTGTAAATGTTCCAGCAGAAAAACAGTATAATCTTGCGGTTTATTATGGGGCTTATACATATTTTGTAACTTCAACAGTAAGCACAACAGCAGGACAAACAAAAACTTCTGATACTATAAACATTAAGTCAGAAGATATCATAAACGGTTTACCAGCAGGTGTTGACGGTAAAAACGGTGAAAATGGAACTGACGGTAAGAATGGCAGCAATGGAGTTCTGATTAACTGGCTTGGAACTTTTGAAAGCGCAGAAGAAATCAAAGAACCAAAAGCAATGGATGCTTATCTTAATTCAAAAGATAAATGTTCATATATTTACGTTAATGATGAATGGACTTTGCTTGCAAGAGCCGGTAACGACGGAACTGATGGAAAAGACGGTGCAGATGCTGATGAAAATACTAAACCTGTTAGCGAAACACAGTATGTATCTTATGTTGCAACAGAAGACGGAATTCAGTTTTCTGGAACAATTATGAGTAACGTTAATCCTGGAAAATATAATTCTACTTATGCAAATGCTACAATTGAAGTTACTGAAAACGGTAGTGGAGTTACAATGCGCCGTAACTGGCAAAAAACAAATAATTCCTGGGACAATTGGATTGTTACTTATCCTCTTGTAGAAGAAGGCAAGGAATACGAGTTCTATGTAAAAGTTTATTCATCAGATTATACAATTTATGATCAGACTATAACTGTAAAAGCAACAGGTGGTCTTGGTGAATTCAAAATTGAAAACGCAGATAAATATACCGTTGAACTTACAGAAGACAGAGTAATACAGCGAACTGGTAAGCCTGAATTTACTAAAAACGAAAAAGTAAATTATTTTAATACAGAAATTTACTACGAGATTTATACGGAAGATTGGGGCTGGCTGTATGCTTATGATGGTGATGGCTTTGACTCAACGTTCCCTCTTAAAGATGTTTATAAAATCAGTAGATGGAGAACTTTTGAAGATATTGATGCTTGTTTGAGTGGTCATAATTATAGAATTTGTGCTCGAACATATCTTCAAGTAAGAGGATTTACAGATAACGGACAAACTTACTTCATGATGAATGATTACAGAAGCGAAGTTCATCCATGGGGTGGTGAATGTAAAAAGATTTATATTCTTACAGATCCAAAAATTTTATATGGTTCAGAAGTAGAAATAGAAGATGTTCCTGGCGAAGAAATGAATTTTGTTGTAAAAAACGAGAAAGGTGAAGTTGTTCAGAATTTGACCTATAAGACTCTTGTTATTAATTATAACGAAAATGTTTCGGAACCTTTAAATCTGCCTTATGCTAAGTCTGGAAAATCAAAATTCAATTATTGGTGTAATCAGAAAGAAGAACGTGTTTCATTCCCTAATAACTTCATCCAAGAACTTCCAGATGGTTATAATGTTACCGTTGGCAAAGATGAAGAAAAAGTTGAATATGTAAATTACATGCTTCCAAAAATGTCTTTGTATTTTACAGTTACAATGATGGATGGTGATAAACTTATTGGTACAGAAGAAGTTGAACTAGGTAAGGCTCCAAAAACAGCCCCAGAAAAAGACGGTTTTGTTTTTGACGACTGGTATGAAGATAAAGAGTTAACTACACCATGTAAATTTGATAAAGTAAAAGATGTAACTGTATATGCTAATTTTATTACAGAAAAATCACAACTTACTGTAAATGAAGCAAACAACGCTGACTCTGCTAAGCGTATATATTATTCAACAAATTTTAAGCATGCAGGTGCTCTTGTAAAAGTAACATTCAATAGTGATGATGTTGGAACAAGTAAAATGGGTGTTATGTTTGATTTGAAAGAAGGTAAAAATGGCGAACATGATTTCTTTATTGTTGCTATGAATCCTAGAGAAGATAAAGCGAATTTTTATGTTTCTAAATATTCTAATGTTACAGATTTTCAGGCAAGTAACTTTGGTGCAACAACAGGTGCTTCTGAATTAGCACCTGCAGAAGTTGAGTTGGTTCCTTTAAGTAAAGTAAATAATATCACAATTCCTACCGCAGCTGCTGACGGAAGTATTTCTTTCTATGTTCTTGGTTATCTAAAAACAGACGGTTCATTCGATTGGGCTGTACTTGATATGACAGATGATGAAATGAAAGAATTTAATACAGATGAAAAATTCAAGAAATCAGCTGCAAATCTTGAGAATTATACTGTACTTGCGAAGGGTAATATTCCAACAGAATATACAGGTTATTCACCAATTTCTGATGACGAATCTGAGTTAAGTTATTACAGTGATAAACGTAATTCTCTTGGTTATTATGTACAAATTGCACCTGATTATTATCTTGAAGGCGAATTCTATATTCCTGGAACAATATTTCATTAATGTAGATTTTGCTTATAATTATAGAAATTAATTTCTAAAAAAGACGGCTGGAACTTCCCATTCCAGCCGTCTTTTTTTTATAAATTCTCTTGCACAAAAAGTATAAAGAGTTATAAAAACATCTTACACATTAAATTTAAAGAACAAAACGTCGCCGTCCTGAACAACGTATTCTTTACCTTCCTGACGATATTTTCCGGCGGCTTTAATTGCTGCTTCGTCACCGTACTGGCGCAAATCGTCGATGGTGTAGGCTTCGGCTTTAATGAATCCTTTTTCAAAGTCTGTGTGGATTACACCTGCAGCACGTGGAGCTTTATCTCCTGCATGAATTGTCCATGCGCGGCATTCATCTGGTCCGCCTGTAAAGAATGTGCGAAGTCCCATCAGGTGATAAGTTTTTCTTGCAAGAACTGCAAGCCCGCTTTCTGTAAGACCAACGCTTTCCATAAAGTCTTTTTTGTCGGCAGGGTCCTGAATTTCTGCAAGGTCAGCTTCGAACTTTCCACAGATTACTACAACTTCTGATTTTTCTTCGTCGGCATATTTTTTTACGATTTCTACGTATTTGTTTGTACCTTCGGCAATTGAATCTTCGTCTACGTTTGCAACATAAATTGTAGGCTTCATTGTAAGAAGGAACATATCG
>JAILCM010000311.1 GCA_024680155.1 Treponema sp. | reverse complement strand
CCGCTTGCCTTTATGGATGGACGGACAATTTCAATTTCTGAAAAGAGCGTACTTTCAAGATTGATTCCCTGTACAGTTCAGGTGCCGGGTAAACAGAAAAAATGGCGTTTTATTATACGAACGCTTCCTCAAACTGCAGGTGTTTTTTCCCGACGTGACGTTCCTTTTTACATTACCGACTGGAACAAAATTACTTTTACCGACGACAATCTTATTTATAAAATTGATTCTGAATACTGGGAACTTCCAAAATCTGAACGAACTATTGACCGCAATGTAGGACATATGATTTCGTGGCAAAGTTTAAGCTACGAGCAGGGAAATCCTATAGAATTTTTTGTTCTTCCACCAAAGCCAAAAATTACTGAAAATGTTGATGAAAACGGTTGTATTCTTTATACAATTGACGGTGATGATTCGTACAAATTCAGTATTCTTTCCGAAGAAAGCGGCTCTTACCAGGAATTGTTCAGCGAAATTGGTGCCGACACCTTTTTTGGAGATGCAGTAAGCGGAAAACTAAGAATTGGAGTTTTTGCAAATTCTGTTTATCAGGGCGAAATTGACACAAATTATAATATAAATAAGCGTCCGCCTGTTGCTCCACAAATTATAGCTTCGGAAGAAAGTTTTTATTCAAGAAAAGCTGTTTCCTTAAAACTTAATGTTCAGTCTGGTTCAGAATTGTATTATTGTGTGAGTGATCCTTATTTTATTCAAAGTCTTGCAAATACTTACACTCCTGAAAGCGATATTTTTAAGTCTGTTTCGGCTGATTTTTTTGTTAGGGCACAGAATAATTCTGCTGAATTTTTGCTGGAACCTCAGAGCGAAGGTGCAGTTTATTATAAAGTTCGCTGTTATGCAAAAAATTCTCTTGCTTCGAGTGAATTTACAGAATACAGCGTAATTATTGACCAGTACAATTATTATTATGCAGAAGGTGCCAATTCTGATGTTGCCGATGGAACTGCTCTAAAACCGTTTGGAACTTTTAAACAATGTCTTGAAGCAATTAACAACGGACGAAATGCCTGTCTTTATATAAAAGGTTCTCTGGAAATTCCAAGAGGGCAGAATGCAATTCTTTCTAATTGTGTGCTCAAAAATTCCGGGGATGGAGCGTTGGATTTTGCTGATGAAGCTTCTCTAGTTGTAAAGAGTGCAAGTTTGGAAATTGAAAATTGTCTTGTCAAATCTGATGTTCCTGTTATTGCGGTTCAGAAAAAAATCATTCCGTTAATCAAATTGGAAAAATCTGTATTTACAATGTCTGAATCTCAAGTTTCGGTTACTGGTGGAAAGAACATTACTTTTATAGAAGCTTCTTCTTCCAATGTAAATATTTTTGACAGTATTATTTCTGTTAATGCTCAAACTTATTCTTCTTGTATTTCGGGTGTAAAATCTAATTTTAATTTGCAGACTTCTTCCATTTATACTTCGGCTGATACAAGTGTAATTCTTTCTGCAAAAGAAGGTACAATGAATGTTCGAAGTTGTACCTTTAAAGTTACCGCTAAACAGGGACGAATTGCTGAATTCTTTGGAACACGCGGACGTTTTGAAAATAATCTCTTAAAATCTGAATTAGGAAAAGCAACTGGAATTTCTCTTGTTTATCAGGACGAAAAATCTACGGTTACAGAAAAAAATAATGATTTGTACGGATTCTAAGATTCTTGTTGTTGGATTTGATGAAGCTGGTCGTGGTCCTTTAGCTGGGCCTGTAAGTGCGGCGGCTGTAATTTTACCCGATGCTTTTCCTGTTGAAATTTTAAATGATTCAAAAAAACTTTCCGAAAAAAAACGACTTGCTGCTGAAAAAATCATTAAAGAAAAAGCCTGTTTTGGAATTGCACTTGTTGACCACAAAAAAATTGATGAAATTAATATTCTGGAAGCATCCATGCTTGCAATGCGACTTGCCTTTGAAGAATTAGAAATAAAACTTCCAAAATGGTGCGAACAGAATAAAATTACTGCATGGAAATTAGAAGGAATTACGGACGGAACTAGAAGCCCAGCTGTTGATTTTGAATGTCGTGCAGAGCCCAAAGCTGATGGAAAATATCCTGAAGTTATGGCGGCTTCAATTCTTGCTAAAACCTGCCGTGACCGCTTAATGTGTGAATTGGACAAAAAATATCCCGCATACGGATACGCAAAACATAAAGGCTACCCGACGCGGGAACATAAAGAAATATGCCGTAAACTGGGCCCATCCCCAATCCAACGGCTTACGTTTAAATATTGATTGCCATTATCGGGCTTGCCCCGATAATCTTTTTATTCTTCTGTAGTTGTATCTTCGTCTGCGGCAGGACGTTTTGAAACTACGTGAATTCTTCCTGTCTTTTTTACACCTGGTTCGTATTTTTCTTCTTTTTCGCCCTTAACAAGATAAACTTTTTTTGAACCAGAACCTTTTGAATATTTTGCATCTTTCATTTCGCGCTTTTCTCTCGCTGCTTTCTGGCGGGTTTTGCGTTCTTTTTCAATAAATTCAAGAGATTTATCCATTCCCTGCAAGAATTTCTGCATATCTTCTGCAAAAATTGCAATTTGATGACGGTCCTGTTCTGCACCATCACGGTTTTTGCTTTCTACAATCTGAAGAAATACATCGCCAGTTCTGTTTTCTTTTACATTAAAAAAATATGAACGATTGTCTAAATAGATTTGAGTGGTAAAAAGTTCTCCTCTTGCTCCCATATAAAACTCCTTAAATTAAAATAAAAACAGACAAGGAAAAGCGCAAAAAAAGAACCTTCCCTAGAAATGTTGTATCAATAAAATAGCATAAAATAAAAAATCTATCAAGGCTACTTATTTAAGTTGCTACCTATTTAAGTGCGTTCAAATAATTTAAAAAGTCCAGAACAGAAACCGGATCGTTTGGTTTAAAGTTTTTTCCGTCAGGAAGGGACATTATTTCGTTTTCTACGGTTCCCAGAATTGCGTCAAAATCAGGATCATCAAGTTTTATGTCTGCAACTGGTGATTTTGCATTTGCAAGTTTTTTATAACGAGTGCTGTATTTTGTAAGAAGTTTTGGATTTCCTTTTGATTGAACATAAAGATTCCACAAATAGCGGGCACACATTTTTCTTGTAATTTGTTTTGAAGAATTAATCAAATCAGCTGAATTTTTAGCGTTATTTGTATCGGTGGCAGAACAGAACATATTTGCAGAGTTCACTTTTTTTAAGAGACCTGCGGCATTCAATTTTGCACCGGCAGTAATTTCTTCCAAAAGGGCTGTGTTACTTGCAGTAAGCTGAACCATGCTTTCTTTTGTAAGAATTGAACTTAAATCACCAGTGTCCGAATAATCCATACCAGAAGAATACAATTTCCATACAGAATCACGGAATTCGCGGTAAGCGGTGCGGTAACTTGGACGATGCTGATTATCAAAAATCAAAAATGCTTCATCAATTGCGGCAATTGCTTTATCGTATTTTTTTTGTGCATAAAGAAGTTTTCCTTTTTCAAGAAGAATGATTGCATTGTCATCATCAAAAGAAAGAATTTCATTTGCTTTGTTAAGACGTTCATCATTATTTTTTTGAAGCTTTGTACTTAAAAGAAGAACGTAAGTATCACCAGCTTGAATTGATTTTGCTTTTGTATAACATTCTTCGGCTTTTTTTGTTTTTCCTTCGAGCGTGTACAAAATTCCATCAATCGCAGTGATGTGAGCAGAAATTACAGGTTCAAGATGAGATTTTTCGAGCTGAGTTGCAATGTCTTTATGAAGTTCGCTTGTTTTGTCTGAATCGAGTTTGTTTTTTACAAGATATGTTGAATCAATTGCAATAAATCGGTCTTCAAAAATTGCAATCTGGTCGGCAAGTTCCTTGTTTAAATCTGAAGATTGAAAAACATCCTGCTGTAAAGTTGAAGCACAGGAAGAAAAAAACACCGCTAAAAAAAATGATGAAAAGGCAATTGCAGAAAATGCCGTTAAGATTCTTTTGCTGTTCATTTTAGTAAAAAACTTTTTCATAATAAAATCTCCTTTACCATCTTACATTCATCATCTTACTTTCCAAGCGTTCAATTTATTGTCTATAGAAAGCGTAATACATTCAGCTTTTTTATCACCGTTTAAGTCTGCAAAAGAAGGTATTCCATAGCCCGAAACCGGGAATCCATTCAAAAATTCCAAATCGGAATTTAAGCCATACAAAGTATTTGATTCTCCGCAGATAAACAGTTCATCTTTTTTATCGTTGTCGTAATCAATTATCGAAATATACGCGTTTTGTGCACTCATGTAAGGAATTTTTAGCTTTGTAACATCACCTTTCATATTGATTTTGAAAATAGTTCCGTCTTCCGAAAGTGCAACAAGTTCTCCATTAATTGCGCGAACATTCTGGTAGAAAAGTTTATCCAAAAAGACTGGGAAATTTGGTAAAAGCATGCCGTTTTCATCCCAAACAGAAAGAAGTCCTGCCTGACTTACAAATGCAATGCAAAGCTTGTTTTCGTGTTCAAAGAGACAAGGTGAACCGTAACCAATTCCGTCAACCTGAATAATAAGGTCAGTTTCTGCTTTTTTATCCTGAATTACATGAATTCCGCCAAGGAAACCTTTTTCGTAAATTGCAATTTTATTTTTATAAGCCGAAGGTGCTGCTTTTATCTGGTCTTCAAGTTCCAAATCTACAGTCAAAGTTTTTGCATCATTTGTAATAAAGTGAAGAAGAGAATTATCATCAACAACAACAAGTTCGTTCTGATAAAGTGATGGAGCACAAGCAATTTTTTGTCCTGTAAAGACTGGGAATCCGTTTATGTTTTCAAGTTCAGAATTAAGAAGATGAATTACGCCGTCTTTTGTAACTGCCCACAATTCACCATTTTTGCTTTTTGCAGTCTGTTCCGAAGCTGTAAGAATGTAAGCAAGATTTTCAATTGTTTTTTCCGAAAGTTTAAGTGTAGTTGTATTAAATGCCTGAATTGTTGAAGAACCCTGCTGCCAGAAAATAAGCTTACTTTTATCGCTGTTTGATTTATAAAGAACCGGAATTGAATTTGATTCAAAAGAAATAGGGAAGCCCGGAATTTTTTGAGTATATGTGTTCTGACACGCCGCAGACTGAAGTGTAATCTGGAGTGTATTTTTGTTTGTAAGTAAATCCATTCGGCCAATGTTGTAAAGCTGAAGAATCTGCTGGAAAAGTGATTTACCTTTTATAAAGAAAGGAATGCT
>JAILCM010000303.1 GCA_024680155.1 Treponema sp. | reverse complement strand
TAATTTGCCGGTTTCTTCTTCGTAATCAGATTCAACGGCTTCTTTTGAAAGATAAGGGGTGCAAGGAACTGCCTTCTGGATATGGTCTGCGTGGGTTGTTCCAAAAAGAGGAACAGATTTTACAGCCTGAGCCCAGCTTACAGCATAGGTTGAATGAGTGTGAATAATTCCACCAATTTTTGCGTTCTGCTTGATTCCAAACTCACGGTACAAAACTGCATGAGTTGGTGTATCAGAAGAAGGATTCAAATCTCCATCAACTTTTTTTCCGTCAAGGTCAATAATTACCATGCTTTCTGGTGTAAGTTCTTCGTAAGGAACTCCAGACGGTTTAATTGCAAATACACCTTTTTCTTTATCAAATGCAGAAACGTTTCCCCAAGTGTAAAGAGCCAGATGATTTGCCGGAATCTTCATATTTGCTTCGTAAGCCTGTTGTCTAATGTCTTCGTAAGTCATAGCGGTTTTATACTCCTTATAAAAACCGATAAACGGACATGTCAAGGCTTTAAGCGCAGCGTGCCTTGACGTGGACGTATATCAAAATAAATTAAATGCTTTCTACAGCTGCTTTTTCAATTGCAAGACCTTTTTTGTAGCGCTCAATAAAAATATTGAATGAATCAACAAGGTCTTTTTCTGCTTTTGCAGTTGTCTTTTTGCATGAACCGAATACTTTTTTGTTCAGGAATTCTGCAAGTGGAACTTTCTTGTTTTCGCTGTCGGTATAAGCGGCAAGAAGTGCCATTCCCCAAGGTCCGCCTTCTCCTGCAGTTTCCATTGCACAAACGGATGTAAGCATTGCGGCTGCCATATATTTTAATCCGGCTTCAGTTTTAAAGTATCCGCCGGCACCAGTCATGCTTTCTACAGGAACTTTTTCTTCGTTGTAAAGAATATCCATACCAATGCGGAGTGCTCCCAAAGAAGTGAACATCTGAGTACGCATAAAGTTTGCAAGGCTGAAGTTTGCATTTTCAGAACGAACAAAAAGAGGACGACCAGAATTGAAGCCAGTGATAGTTTCTCCAGAAAGATAATTGTACGCCAAGAGTCCGCCGCAATCCTTATCAGCTTCAAGAGACTTCATAATAAGATTGTCAAAATACTGGCCAACAGAAGCGTTTGCTCCCATAAGATCCCCAACTTCCTTAAAGAGATTAATCCAGTAGTTGTGTTCGCCGGTACAGTTATTTGCGTGAACCATTGCAACAGGCTTTCCATCAGGAGTTGTAACAATATCAATAATTCCAGGGTAGCTCTTTTTAAGGTCCTTTTCCAAAACAACCATGCTGAATACCGAAGTTCCTGCACTGATGTTTCCGGTTTTAGCTTCAACAGAATTAGTTGCAGCCATACCAGTTCCAGCATCACCTTCAGGAGGACAGAATGGAATTCCAGCTTCCAAATCGCCGGTTGGATCAAGGAACTTAGCACCTTCAGCAGTAAGACTTCCTGCATCCTCACCAGCCATCAAAACCTGTGGGAAAAGATTTTCTACAAGAGAGCCAGTGTGAGAAATTGCCTTTACGTTTACAAGACTTTCAAACTTATTAAGGAAGTCCTTGTTGTATTCAGCCTTGATACCCGCCATTTTAAGAGGGAACATACCAGAAGCATCGCCGGCACCAATAACTTTTTTGCCAGTGAGCATGTAGTGAATGTAAGCCGCAAGAGTATAAACATTTGCAACTTTTGAAATATGTTCTTCTTTGTTCAAAATTGCCTGGTAAAGATGAGAAATACTCCAGCGCTCAGGAACAGGGAATCCGAACAAATCAGAAAGTTCTTTAGAAGCAGCTCCAGTAATAGTGTTTCGCCATGTGCGGAATGGAACTAAAAGATTACCGTCCTTGTCAAAAGCAAGGTATCCGTGCATCATCGCAGAAATTCCAGCAGCCTTAAATTTTGTAAGCTTGAGCCCGTAACGTTTTTGAACATCAGCTTTAAGGTCAGCATAACAAGACTGCAATCCTTCATGAATCTGAGAAAGCGGATAAGTCCAGATACCGTTATCCAGCGTATTCTCCCAAGTGTAAGAACCATTAGCAATAGGTTCAAATTTATCGTTAATCAAAACAGCTTTGATACGTGTGGAACCGAATTCAATACCAAGAACCGCATTCCCTTTTTCAATAATTTCTTTGTTTTCCATGGCTTTATTATAGATGTAAAACGTTTAATACGGAATAGGTAAAAGTTTGGAAATGAAAAAAAAACTTGACTGGGCTGAAAAATTCAATTATATTTTTATTGTAATCGCAAGATTACATTGGGCTGAGCGGTTTGCTCCGGGTCCACCGACAGGCGGGGATATACCCCGCCAATTTTTTTGTCTGGAGAAATTGTGCAAAAGAAAATCCTTAGTATTTTTATTGATGAATCCGGTGATTTTGGCGACTATGATTTTCATTCTCCATATTATTATGTTGCTATGGTTTTTCATGACCAGTCGGATGATATTTCTCAAGAAATAAAAGCTTTAGATGAACATATAAAATCATCAGGATTTAAATATCCTGTTCTTCATGCAGGTCCACTCATTCGTCGTGAACAGGTTTATAAATTCGAAGATATGGAAAAACGACGCTCTTTGTTTAAGTCTCTTCTACATTTTACAAGAAGAATCCCAATTCGTTATATATGCCCGAAAATAAACAAAGCTGAATGTCAGGACGAAATGCAACTTTTATTAAAACTTACAAAAGCAATTTCTGATGAACTTAAAAATCATTATGAATATTTGAACTCTTATGACTTGAAGATTATTTATTATGATTATGGACAGTCTGAATTAACCAAAATTATTCTTTCTGTTTTCGGTAGTCTTTTTTCTAATATTGAGATGAGAAAAGTAAGTCCTGCTGATTACAGGCTTTTTCAGGTTGCAGATTTATTATGTACAATGGAACTTACAAAAGATAAGGCTGATAGAAATGCTTTTTCGAATTCGGAAC
>JAILCM010000299.1 GCA_024680155.1 Treponema sp. | reverse complement strand
TGCAGGTTTGAATTCGCAGAAGAAAGAAGAGCTTGAACGAACAGTCGACTATTATAAGGCAATGAAGAAGTACATGGAAAAGAATCCTTCTAATGTGCTTAGGGCCTCTTTTGATGTGGACGGACTTAGCGTTGCAAAAGAATGTCTAAAATGGCGGGATACTCTTACTTTTGCGGGATGGAATAAAAATATAGCAGCACCTAGTAGCCGTTTTGAAGTAATTGCAGGAGTGGAAGAATATTTTTCTGATATTTCTCTCGGTGAAGAACTTAGGAAAGTCATTGATGCAGTAAAAGCAGGCTGCCTTCTTCCGGAAAATCTTGAAATAATAACTCTTATTGACTGGCATATTTTTTCACCTCTTGAAGTTGAACTTCTTGAAACCCTGGCTGGACGTGGTGTAAATATCTCTGTCAAAGAATTACCAGCACACAAAGGCTGTGCTCTTTCATCAGTTCTTGATTCTCTTTCATCTACAGATGAAAAAAAGATTAAAATCAAAAAAGATGATACCTTTAACATCCTTCATTTTGAAGAACAGGACCAAGCCCTTAAGTTCTTAACTTTGCAAAAGCCGGATGCCTATGATGTCTGGATAAATTCAGATAACAAAACATTGGATGACTGGCTTAATCTTGAAGGAAAACCTTTAAGTGGGTCTCGTATTCAGGGAGGACTTCCTCAGGTAACACAGCTTTTGGCGATTGGATTAAGCACTCTCACAAGTCCAATGAACCTTAAAAACATGATCGAATGGTTAAACGTACCATTAAGTCCACTTAAATCATCTTTGAGAAATAAACTCCAGGCTGCGATTGCAAGGAAAGGCGGTTATTACAACGATAAATGTCGAAGAATCATCGAAGATTATGTTGATTGCACTTATGAATTTACAGAACTGGAAGAATCAGAAAGAACAAAGAAAGTACAAAGTGAATCAAAAAAACGGGAAGAGGCTGTAAATAACTTCCTTCCAGATATTGATAAGGTCGAAAGCGAAACTGATGGAACAGTCAGTGTACAACGTGCATTCAACTTCACAAAAGCTCTTTATGACTGGTGTACAAGGGAAATGGCAATCCTCAGCGATGACATGCAGAAAGCTCAGCTTGGAATGGTAAAGAATGAATGTGCAGCAGTTATTAATATGCTTGAAATCGAATCAAAAGCCAGAATCAGTTATGTCCAGCTTATGACTTTTGTATCGAACCTCAAAGCCGGAGTTGATATGCTTCAGTATGAGGCAGAAGAAGGCTCTCGTACCGTTATCAACAATCCAGGACAACTTTCATGCCAGGTAGATAGTCTTATCTGGTGTGATTTTTATAATGATGCAGAAGAATCTCTAAAATATGACTTTCTGCTTCCTGGTGAAAAAGAAGCATTTAGGAAAAGTCTTAAACTTTGGGATGAAGATGCAGAGCGTGAATATAATCAGAAGATTAAACTATTGCCATTTTTAATGGCTGACAAAGTTACGCTTGTAGTAATCGACAGAAAAGTAACTGAAGATGTAGAAAAACATCCTATCTTCATTCAACTTGAGAACAAGGTAGAAAATCTAGAAGATTTTATTCAGCCGCCTGATGTAAATAAAGAATACAAATCACTTTTAAAGGAACCAGTGCTTGTTAATAATGGAATAGATGAAGATGCGGGAGGTATATCTATTAAAAATACTAGCCTTATAAAGTGGCCAAAGCACGAAACATATTCATCATTTGAACAGATTGTTTATAATCCTTTTGACTATGCGTTTTCATATCTGGCTGGAATCAGAGCCTGTGGGAACAGCTCTTTACCAAAGGTAAATCAGGCAAATGGTACTGTTGCACATGCAGTAATAGAAACACTTTTCAATAAACTTGATGACATTGAAAGCAGCGGTACAGTTCCTTATATAAAAGAAAACATAAAAAACAATTTTGAAAAAGTGTTTACTGACATGGTAAATGGATGCGGAGCGGTGCTTCTTTCAAAGGAAAATGTTCTTAATCTCACAAATTACAAGACAAAAGTCTTTGACTGTGTAAACCGTCTTGTAAAAGTCATTGAGGATAATAACCTCCATGTCCTTTCCTGCGAACCTTGGCTTGAAAACAAAGAGATGAACTTTGAGGGCGGAATCAAAATCGGCGGTTATGCAGATATGATCCTTGCTGATGAAGAAGGTAATCCAATTGTTTTTGATTTTAAGTGGTATCCAGGAAAGGAAGACAAATTCAAAAAGACAATTGAAGATAACAAGTCAATTCAGCTGGAACTTTACAAATATCTGACTAAAGAACTAGCTGGAAAAGAAGCAAAAGCGGTTGCTTATGTTGTCCTTCCTGAAGTTACTGTCGTTTCAGCTCAGAACTTTACTGGTGAAAATGTAATAAAGGTTGCTGTAAAGGAGCCTGATGAAGAGCTTCTTCCAAAACTGAAGAACTCATATAAATATCGAAGAACTCAGATTGAGAACGGATTTATTGAAGAAGCAACAGGATTTGCCCCATCTGATATTGCTTACCAGAATGATGTTGAAGATAAGAACCTTATTCCTCTGGAATTTGACGGAGTAAGAAACCCTGCTAAACACCCTAAAGATTATCCTGAGTATGAATTCTTTAAGGCAAGAAAATAGGGAAGGGGGAACAAGATAATGAAAAACATTACATATATCAGCGCGAGTGCTGGAAGCGGAAAGACATATGAACTCACAGAAAGATTGAAAGCAGTAATTCTCGAAGGAAAAGCTAAGCCTGAAGAAGTAATTCTTACAACCTTTACAAAGGCAGCGGCTTCTGAATTTAAGGAAAAGGCAAAAGCTAAATTCTACGAAGCAGGTAAAATTAAAGAAGCAAATCGTCTGGATCAGGCCTTAATTGGTACTGTAGATAGTGTTGCAAATGTATTTGTAAATAAATACTGGTATCTTCTGGGAATCAGTCCAAAGCAGAATGTAATCAGCCAGGAAGACGAAGGCGTTTATGTATCAGAAAGCCTTTCAAGTCTTCCTACAAAAGAACAGACAAAGTTCTTTAATTCATTTGCAGAGACGTTTAAAATTCGTGAGCCGATGTCATATAGCATAGATTATGGCTTCTGGAAAGAAGATTTGAAATCTATTTTTAATGCAAGTCGTAGTTACCGAATCAATGATTACAAAGACAGTATTGCAGCAAGTAAAAAAATGATTGAAAGCGTTACTCAAAGCTGCTGTAAGCTGAATTTTGACAGAGACGAACTTCTTGGAAAACTTGAAGCCCTGGACCTTATTTCAAAGGCTGATAAACCAAGCGCTGCACGTGACACAAGGATTAACGAAACAGAACGTTTCAGAAAGCTCGTAACTAATAAAAAGACAACCCAGCTTGAAATGGGGCTTGGGCTTTATGAAATGATTAATAAAGGCAAATTCACAACAAAGGCATATCAGGCAAGTGAGGACTATCTTTCTCTTGTTCTTGAATCTAATAAAGTCTGGACATGTGAAGAAGTAAGAGACTTACAATTCCATTATGTTGAAAACCTTTTTGAGATTGCAGAACGCTGGCAGGATGAATACGTCAAGTATAAGAAAGAACAGCACATAATCGACTATACCGATATGGAAGAATATCTTCTGGAACTAATTACAAATCCAGAATATGAGTGTGTTCAGGAAGATGTAAAAGCTTCATATAAATACCTCTTTGTTGATGAATTTCAGGACTGTTCTCCGACACAAATTCAGATTTTTGACCGTTTGAGCGAACTTGTTGAACAATCGATTTGGGTAGGAGACTACAAGCAGGCGATTTATGGATTCCGAGGTTCCGATACAGCTCTCGTAAAAGCTGTTACAGACAGAATAGAAAAACTCAACGGTAAACCTAATGATACGCTTGCTACAAGCCATCGTTCATGGCCGGAAATAGTAAGCGTTAGTAACGCAGTATTTGTCCCGGCATTCAGTGATATACTTCGGAAAGAGGAAGTATATCTTGAACCTTGGGATAGACTCGTAAAAAAAGCAGCTGAAAGCAATAAAAAAGACCTTCTTAAATGCTGGACAATAACGGAGAAGACAAAGGCAAAGAAGGCAGCTCAAATTGCAGGCAATATTGCAAGAATGGTAAAAGATGGTGTTTTACCTAAAGATATTGCTGTTCTTGCACGTTCTAATACTGAACTTGATTCCATTGCAACTGCACTTAAAGAGTTCAATATTCCAACACTAAAGGGTGACAGTGCTTTTCAGCAGGGACCAGAAATTACACTTCTCAACTCACTTCTAAGTCTGGTTGTAAATTCTTCAGATACAATGGCGCGTGCAACGATCGCTTTTCTTACAAAAGAAGGTTATGGAGCTGATGAAATACTGGATAAACGATTTGAAGATTTATCAAAAGATAAGAAAGATTCGGAATATCTAGAAGAGATACCGCTGATTCAAAATCTAATGGCAAAACGCGATAACTACAA
>JAILCM010000073.1 GCA_024680155.1 Treponema sp. | reverse complement strand
ATTCAATCAGAGCACATTAAAGAAAGAATTGCTAAATTTGGCGACAAGCTCTATCTGGAATTTGGCGGAAAGCTGTTTGATGACTATCATGCTTCCCGAGTTCTCCCTGGTTTCCAACCCGACAGTAAATTAAAAATGCTCATGCAGCTTGCGGATGTTGCGGAAATCGTAATTGTAATCAGTGCAGTAGACATTGAAAAAAACAAAGTTCGCAGTGATCTTGGAATTACTTACGATAAAGATGTTCTGCGTCTTCGTGATGAATTCCAGAGTCGTGGACTTATGGTTGGAAGCGTTGTAATAACACACTATACCGGCCAGGAAGCTGCAAAAGCATTCCGCAGTAAACTTAAAAAAATGGGAATTAAAGCCTACTACCATTATACAATTCCAGGCTACCCTTCAAATGTTGCACTCATCGACAGCGACGAAGGCTACGGTAAAAATGATTACATCGAAACTACCCGCCCGCTCGTTGTAGTTACAGCACCAGGTCCTGGCAGCGGAAAAATGGCAACCTGTCTAAGCCAGCTCTATCACGAAAATAAACGCGGAATCAAAGCGGGCTATGCAAAGTTCGAAACTTTCCCAATCTGGAACCTGCCGCTTAAACATCCTGTAAATCTTGCCTACGAAGCTGCAACTGCCGACTTAAACGACGTAAACATGATTGACCCATGGCATCTGGAAGCTTACGGAAAAACTACAGTAAATTACAACCGCGATATAGAAATCTTCCCGGTTTTGGACGCAATTTTTAAAGGAATTTACGGCGAAAATCCATACAAATCACCAACTGATATGGGCGTAAACATGGCCGGCTACTGTATTTTTGATGATGAAGCTTGTTGTGATGCAAGTAAGCAGGAAATTATCCGCCGTTATTACGAAACCCTTGGCCGTCTTGTAGAAGGAAATGCCGAAGAATACGAAGCCGATAAAATTGAACTTTTGATGCAGCAGGCTAAAATTACAACCGATGACCGTAAAGTTACCGTTGCCGCAAAAGAACGCGCTGCTAAATCTAAAGTACCAAGTGCTGCAATCGAACTTGCCGATGGAACAATCATTACTTCCGAAACTTCCGAACTTTTGGGAACAAGTGCCGCTCTTATTTTGAACGCAACAAAACATCTGGCTGGACTTGACCACAAGTTAAAGCTTATTCCAAAAGAAATGATTGAGCCGATTCAGGAAATGAAGGTGACCTATCTTAGCGGAAACAATCCCCGCCTGCATACCGACGAAGTTCTTGTTGCACTTGCAATGCTTTCTAAAACTGATGACAACTGCCGCAAATGTGTTGAACAGCTTCCTAATTTGCGTGGCTGCCAGGTTCATACAAGTGTTTTGCTCAGCGAAGTTGACCGAAAAATTTTCAAAAAACTTGGCGTAGATTTAACCTGCGAACCAGTCAGCAAAAAACAGAAACCACTGATTGGATAGTTTTTGTGTCTATAAACTAAAAAAGCCTTTAAACACATTCAAAAAAGTGTTTAAAGGCTTTTTTTATGAGTTTCTGTATTATAAATATTTTATTAAGAGCTATTTATAATACAGAAGCTAGTAATCTTCTAGTCAAAACGCTTGTCTTCAATACGCTTTGTTTTCTTTTCGCTACGTGGAAGTTCACCTTCGCCAACAATTTTTACAACTGGAGTCATGTTGTATTTCTGCTTAAAGTTGTATGCAATTGCAAGGCTTGCTTCTGTGCGGTCTGTTCCACCTTCAACTTCTACCATAAGAGTCATCTGGTCTTTACCGTCAACGTGTTCAATAATTGCGCGGTATTCACTTGAAGTTCCCGGAACCGATTTTATTACATCTTCAATTGTACTTGGGAAGATAATGTTTCCTTTTACCTTTACCATGTCATCACTGCGACCCATAATTTGAGTAATTCTAGGATACTTTCTTCCACATTTACATTCACCTGGAACAAATGCAGCTAAGTCGTGTGTGCGGAAGCGGAACAAAGGAGCGCCTTCTTTTACCAAAGTTGTAAGTGTAATTTCACCAATCTGTCCTTCTGGAACCGGCTTACCTGTAACTGGATCAAGAATTTCTACATAAACAAAGTCATCAAAAATGTGAATACCTTCAGTCTGTTCTGTACAGTTAATACCAATTCCAGGACCGTAACATTCTGTAAGACCGTAAATATCGTAAAGTTCAATGCCAAGAATGCTCTGAATACGATTACGCATTTTTTCGCCCCAGCGTTCAGAACCAATTACACCTTTTTTAAGTTTGATGTTATTTCCAAGTTTGCGGTTTTCTACCTGTTCTGCCAAAAGAAGCGCATACGAAGAAGTTGCACAAATTACTGTTGCCTGTAAATCCTGCATCATCTGGAGCTGCTTTTCTGTGTTACCTGGTCCCATTGGAATTGCCATTGCACCAAGTTTTTCACATCCTGCCTGGAAACCAATTCCTGCAGTCCAAAGTCCATAACCTGGAGTAATCTGAATGCGGTCTTTTTTTGTAATTCCAGCGAGTTCATAACAGCGTGCGAACATTGTAGCCCAGTCGTCAACGTCTTTTTGTGTATAAGGAATTACAACCGGAGCACCTGTAGTTCCACTTGAAGAATGAATACGAACAATTTCTTCTTCTGGAACTGCTGCAAGTCCAAGCGGGTATGCATCGCGCAATTCCTGTTTTGTTACAAATGGAACTTTTTCTTCAAAATCTTCCTGAGTTTTTATGTCGTCGGGATTAACGTCCTTAAAACGTTCTGTATAAAAAGGATTTCCGCTTGCCTTAACGCGGCGAATCTGATTGCGGATTTGTTCAAGTTGTTTTTCTGTAAGTTTCATAGTTGCCTCTTTTCTTTGTGTATTCTAATTTACAAAATGATTAATTTGTTTTGTATGTTTCTTTTTATAGAAACGTTGTTACTTTATATAGTAACACAAGCCGCCAAATCCGTCAACTTAAATTTTTGAAAAAACAAAATGCCTGGCCTGAAAAGAGCAACATTAATATAGAAAAAAGACAAAAAAAAATCCCCTGGCACTTAGTACCAGAGGATTGTAATTCAACGTAGATTTTTGGCTAAACCAAAAACAAAGTTTTATTAGTTGTAAATTACAGCTACAGACTTGAATACTACGTTATCGATTGGAGTACCCCAGCGTGGTCCTTTAATCCAAAGACATGTTCCGCCTGGTCCTTTGTTAGCATTCAATTCAAATGTAACATCAAAATCTCCAGATGGAAGAGCATCGCCTACACATCCCATGTACTGTGGATCAGACAAATCCTGCTGAGCACCTGTATCAATCCAAACGCGGAATCCTTCCTTACCTTTGTTTACACCTGTAAGATGTACTGTAAGAATATCCTGGTTAGGAATTACTTCCTGTGGCAATTCAAAATGGAACATTTCTGCGCCTTTTACAGTAAGAGTGTAGTCTGCTTCGTTGTATTTGCAAGCCCAAGCATCCAAACCTTTGAATTCAGCAAGATCAAGAGCACCTTCTTCTTCCAAAGCAGCAATTCTTGCAGCAGATGGGCCAGCTGGAGCTTCGTCAGCAGCTGCAGATTTAGAAGCACAAGATGTTACAGCAAAAGCCATAGCAGCAAGCACAGAAACCAATAACATTGTTTTTTTCATAAAAAAATCCTCCTATTTTTATGAATGAGTTAGCTAGTTGTGTTTAAACAAAATTATAACACAGAATTCCCATAAGTAAATCGTTTAACATCAAAAAGTTACTAAATAGAGAAATTCCCCTATCCGTCGCTAAATACTTACGATATAAGTCGCAAAATACGATGCATTCTAATCAATCGGAGTTATATTCAAATAAAGCCAGATATCATCAGAGTTTTTTACGCGGAAAGTATGTGTTATTGCACGCATTGTTACAATTTTGTTGTTTCTATAGCGTTTAAAAGAAAAAATATTTGTGTATTCGTCGCCGGTAAGTTTTTCTAAAAGCTTTTTAGGATCCATATTATTTATATAAACTTCTTTGGATTCTTCCAGAACCAGTTTATCCAGAATTTCAAAAACAATTTCGCGAAAATTTGTAGTTTCATGGCCGATTTCGCTTTTTATATTGTAGATTCCGGCATTTTCTATAATTCTGTTTTGTGTAAGATTTATAATACAAATATACAAAGAAGAACGCGTAAACGAACGCTTGAATTCGCTAATATGCTTTGCAACAGGATAATATTCCATCTGATTTTCGGTGCTTTTGTGAGTATTAAGAATCTGCTCAAACTCCAGCAAAGGAATCGGTCTGGAAAAAAAGAAGCCCTGAATGCTGTCTACGCCAACATGTTTTAAGAAAACCGCTTGATTTTCATTTTCTACACCTTCTGCCGTAACATGAAGTCCCAGATCTTTTGCCATAGAAATAATGTGTTCAAGCAGACGGTTTCCTTCAAAATTTCCAATATAATCAACAAGACTTTTGTCAATTTTTAATGTTTCAAACTGAAGAACGTTTAAAGAAGAAAGCGATGAATAACCTGAACCAAAATCATCAATATGAAGTAAAAAACCTTCGCTTATAAATTCAGACATTATATTTCTAATATCCAGAGTATCAGCGGTTGCACTTTCGGTAATTTCTAATGGAATGAATTTTTTGTCTATTCCAACTTCATTTGTGATTCTTTTATAAAATTTTACAATATCTTTATAATGCAGGCTCGCCCGCGAAAGATTTACCGAAACCGGTACAATATCCTTACCGGCATCAAGCCATTCCTTTTGCTGAGCACAAACATTCCTGAAAATGTATTCATCCAGGCGGCGGATTATATTTGAACGCTCAAACAAAGGAATAAAGGCATTGGGCGGAATTACAGAACCGTCTTTTTTAATCCATCGTACAAGAGCTTCGGCACCAATAAGATTTCTGGAAAACGGATTAAACTTTGGCTGAAACCAGACTTTAAATTCTTTTTTTGCCAGCGCATCTTCAAAAGAATCGAGCATTTCTTTTTCTATAATAAGGCGCTCAGTGTCTTGTTCGTTAAAAAATGCGTAGTTTTTATCTGTTAATTTTTTAGCATTATGTTTTGCGGCAATTGCTTCGTTGTAAGATGATTCAATCAGTTTATCGGTATCCCACTTAGTAATTCCAAAATATGGCATAAGCTGAGGAACCGCTAAATCACCTGAAATTATAGAAACTGCAAGCGAAATATTTTTTAAAAGCTGAATGATTTTTGTTTCGTCTGTCTGCGGCGTATAAATTATAAAATGGTCGGCATTTACGTGGGCGGCAATATCATTATTTTCAGTATCAATTATTGCGTAAATTGCATCCCAAATTCTGCGGATAACTTCATCACCTTTTTCTACACCGCAAATTGTATTTATAAGCTTAAAAGAATGAATATCAAGACAGATAATCGAACCCGGAATCATCATTCTTCTAAGACGTTCTTTAAATTTTAAATAATTGTAGCCTTTTGTAATCGGATCGTAGTAAGCATAGCGTTCAAGTTCTTTCTGGTAAGTATTTTCTTCCATTAATTTGATTTGAGTGTAATCTTTTACAATGGAAAGTGCATAAATATCACCATTTGCATGTTTTACCATAATAAAAGTCTGATTAACAAATACAAGCCGGCCGTTTCTATATTCGCCCCAATAATTTACAACATATTCACAAGTACCATTATTATAGAGGGAAATTAACTTTTTACAGATTGAATCCAAATCAGAAAGATTTGCCCTGGAAATATCGTTCAGGATTTTATTTGACCAGATTTTTAAAAATTCAGTAAATTTGCAGGGTGCTTTTAGACCAATGTAATTTAAAAAAGAAACGTACTCGCCTTTTTCATTATAAAAAAAGAAGTCTTTTTCTATTATATCTTTTGTGAGATTGATTTCGTAACAAAACAAAGCATCAGAAACAATAGCCTTTTTGTATTGACTTTCCTGTTCAAGAGCTAGTTTTAAATCTTCAATTTCTGACACTTCAGATTTATTCATAATTCTCCAGTTAAATGTACTTCGTTTTCTACAAATATAATAAGTCCATAATACGAATAAGTATAGTTAGTTGATGAATTAAAAAAATAATACGTTGAAAAAATTTTATAAAAAATTTATAAACTGAAGTATGGATTTGTCTGGAAAAAATAATGATTCAAAAAATATGCCGAAAGATGTGGCCGCTGCAAAATGCCTTAAAAAACCAAAGATGATTATTTTTGATTATGGCGGAACGATTCTTTACGAGCCGGGGTTCAGTTTTTTAAATGGTGAACGGGCGGTTTTTGAACACGTTGTAAAAAATCCGCGGAATGTTACACCGGAGCAGATAAATGATTTTAACGAACGCATTTTTGGCGAAAGTGGGGCTGCAAGAAAAGTTGGATTTGAACTTCATCATAACCAGATGCTCAGAATGAAGTATGAATTTAATCAGGTTGAACTTGATGTTTCTTACGAAGAAGCTGAACAGATTTTGTGGGATAACGTTAGTCCTATGACAGCTGAATGCAGAATGCCGCATGTTGTAGAAATGCTTGATTTTTTAAAGGCGCAGGGAATTCGTTCGGGCGTGATTAGTAATATGGGATGGTCTGGAAATGCCCTTAAACGAAGAATTAATACAATTTTGCCCGAAAATCAGTTTGAATTTATTATTGCTTCAAGTGAATACGGTTTTCGTAAACCAAATCCTCTTATTTTTGAACTGGCTCTTGTAAAGGCTGGACTTAAGCCGGAAGAAGTCTGGTTTTGCGGAGACACTTTTGATG
>JAILCM010000231.1 GCA_024680155.1 Treponema sp. | reverse complement strand
AACTGGCCAATGGCTCTTCATCTTGCAGAAGGTTCAGTTCATGCAGTCCAAACTTACAACGCATATTACGGCTACAAAACTCTGCACGGATTTGATGGAAATAAGGTTATGAATCCAATTCCAGATGATCAGATTGTTTATACAGGCCACTACATTGACGACGAACTTGTAAAAAATATTGAAGAAGACTGTAAAAAACGAATTGACCGCGCGGTAAACGGAAAACCTGTAAGATTTTTGCTTACAATTGGTGGAGCGGGCGCACAGGGAGAATTCTTTGCGGCAATCATCCGAACACTTTTGCCATACGTAAAAAATAAAAAGGCCTGCATCTACGTAAACTGCGGCGACTACGAAAACGTATGGACTTTGCTCAAAAAGACAATTCCAGAACTTGATGATGAAGGACTTTGTAAAACTCATTTTAATAATTGGAAGGAAGAATGTGATTTTGCAAGTGCGGCACTCAGCGGTACTGATGAAGCAAGTTCTAACGGCGTTCACGTATTCTGCAATAAAGACATTTTTGCAGCCGTTTACATTACAAACCTTTTAATGCGTGCAACCGATATTCTTGTTACAAAACCAAGTGAACTTGCCTTCTATCCTGTTCCAAAACTTTTTATAAAAAGAGTCGGCGGACACGAAATGTGGGGTGCAATTCATTCTGCAGAAATCGGCGACGGTACACAGGAATGCGAAACTCCAGAGTATGCCTGCTCGGTAATAAAATTGCTTCTTGAAAATCCAGGCCTTATTGAAGGAATGTGTAACTGCATAATCAGAAATAAGGCTGACGGAATTTACGACGGATCATACAAAGTGGTAAAGATTGCAGGTGGCGAGACGAACGGTAGAAACTTGTAAAACAAAAGTCCCTGCTAAAAAAATATTATAAAAGTACGGAGAAATAGATGACACCAAAACAAAAATATACAGAAGAAAAAGACGAACTCAAAAGCGCAAGAATGAACAGAATCTTGCAGGCGGCGTTCGATTTATTTTCTGAGCACGGAATAGACACAATTGCAATGACCGATATTGCAAAAAAAGCGGAAATTGGAGTTGCGTCACTGTACCGATACTACGAAACAAAAGACATGGTTGCAATAAAAACTGCAATCTGGGCGTGGGAAGGTCAAAAAAAGAACATTCTTCCATTGCTGGAAAAAAGCGCTTTTAATGGGATGAAAGGACTTGAACAGCTGAATGAAATTTGCA
The DNA here is from genome assembly GCA_024680155.1 of Treponema sp. Taxonomy (GTDB): domain Bacteria; phylum Spirochaetota; class Spirochaetia; order Treponematales; family Treponemataceae; genus Treponema_D. The sequence goes on along the minus strand of JAILCM010000231.1, from coordinate 5,789 downwards.
AAATGTTCGGAAATCTTTTGGAAAAAGAGACATCATTTTTGCGTTTTATTTACTTTTTTGATTCATACATTATCCGCCAGAAAGTAGAAAGTGAAAAACTTGCAGAATATGAAGAAATAATCAAGACGGTACAAACAATTGTTGCCGCCGCAATTCACAAAGGAATTGAAGACGGTTCAATAAACGCAAAATACAAAGAAAAAGAAAGTTCATTGTATTTTACACTTATGCACACAATGTTCAGTACAGCACAAAAACTTTCGCTTTCGGGTGGAATGTTAAAAATGGATACAGAAGCTTCTCCAAAAGAACAGTTGGAGTTGCTTACGAAGTTACTTGTAGATGGATTAAAATAAATCACACAGGAGGATTTGACATGGCAGAACTCAAAACACTTTCAAGAGGAAAAATGTGGTGTTACGCCATTGGACAGTTGGGATGGTCCATTATTTCGGGACTTATCGGTTCCTGGCTGGTATATTTTTATCAGCCGAATGCAGAAGCTATGGCCGACGGAATGATTAACTTAATTCCAGCAGGACGTGTTGTTTTTGGCATTCTTACAATAATTGGACTTGTTACAGCCGTAGGACGAGTTTTTGATGCGGTTACAGACCCTCTTGTGGGAAACTGGTCAGACAGTTGCAAAAATAAACTTGGAAGACGTATTCCATTTATGAGATGGTCAGCAATTCCTCTTGGTATTGTTTTTGTACTTATTTTCTGTGCTCCAGTTCCAAAAGTTAGCGCAGCTAATACAGCATGGCTTTTTGTTACAGTACTTGCTTATTACTTCTTGATTACCTGTTACTGCACTCCATATACATCTCTTCTTGCAGAACTTCCACACAGTCAGGATGAAAAATTAAAGCTTTCTATGTGTATTTCGCTTACATTTATTGTTGGTACTTGTCTTGGTTACACAGCACCTATGATTTGGGGAGCAATGATTGGCGGCGGAATGGAACGAATTCCTGCAATGCGAATTACTTTTGCAATTCTTTCTGTTATTGCAACAATCTGTATGCTTGTTCCAGCCTTTGGAATTAACGAAAAAGATTATTGTGATGCAAAACCTACAAGTTCAAATATGTTCAGTTCTCTTGGAAAAACCTTTAAAAACCGTGATTTCAAAGTTTTCCTCGGACAGGATATTATTTACTTCTTTGGACTTGCAATGTTCCAGACAGGACTTCCATTCTTTGTAACAAGTCTTCTTCACTTGCCGGAAGCATGGACAACTTATATGATGGGCGGATTAACCTTCCTTTCACTTATCTTCTATTTATTTGTTCCAAAAATGACAAAAAAATGGGGAAAGAAAAAGCTTTTGATTGCAGCCTTTGTTGGATTTGTTCTTACATTCGGATTTACAGCAATTGCAGGAGAAAAACTTCCTCTTCCAATTGTTGCACAAGCTGTAATTATTGTAGTTCTTGGTTCATTCCCACAGGCAATCTTTGGAATTATTCCGCAGACAATTGTTGCAGATATTGCTCAAAGTGATGAAGTTGTTACTGGCGAAAACCGAAGCGGAATGTTCTATGCAGCACGTACTTTTGCAATGAAACTTGGTCAGTCACTTGCAATGCTTTTGTTCACTTCTCTTGCTACAATTGGTGTTGCAAAAACCGCAGCCGCTCAACAAGCTATAGAAGCTGGAGAAGAACTTGCAGAACAAGCCGCAGGTTCACCAACAGGCTACAGAATTGTTGCTTTAGTAGCTTCTATCTGCTGTTTAATCGGTGGATTTATTATGATGCTCTTTAATGAAAAACGAATATTAAAACTCATTGAAGTTCAAAATAATCCAGACACAAAAACAGAATCAGAGTAGTAAAAAACTAATGAAAATTCAAAAAATAATCTTATAGCAGATTACGTTTTGATGTGTTATAATAAGATTACCGTGTAAATAAAAACGCGGTAATCTTTTTTTTGTTTCAGGTTCATTTTATGTCTAGAAAAATCTACATCTTTATACTTTCTATAATCACAATCGCAGTTCTATCATCTTGTGCAACCACTGGAAAAATCACTCCTACACCGCCCGAAGAACCTATAGAAAACAAAAAAGAAAATGAATCACAAACAACAAAAAGAAAACCTCAATCAAAATCCTTAAAAGATAAAACTTACTATCTTGAAACCGACATAAATTATCCAGTTTTTGAAGGCCGAGATTTATTAAATAAAGCCGTAGAAAATTCAATTTTAAGTTACTACAACGAATTTTCAAAAGTTGCAAAAACAGACTGGCAACAGATAAAAGATTCAAGAGAAGATGACGAAGAATGCCCACCATTTTATTATGGAACAACAAACAGCTATTTTACTTCAAAAAAATATACAAGCGTCCTTATAAAAACAGAAATTTTTACAGGCGGCGCTCATCCAACTACAATTTTAAATGCTTACAATTATGATGAAGACGAGAAAACGCTAAAAAGAAAAATTACCGAAATTACAGGTTTTACTTACAGCGAACTTTCGGAACTTTCCAGAAAAGCACTTTATTCAACTTTGAATAAACGCGGTTCAATTGTAGACAAAGACTGGATAGATTCAGGAACAGAACCTTTCCCAGACAATTTTGAGATTTTCCTTATGAGCGATGATTTTGTTTATATTTATTTTGAACCATACACGGTTGCACCATATTCAGAAGGTGTACTTGAAATTGCACTAAAGTTGAAAAAATAATTTTTTATAATTTTTGGTTCTGAATTTATATTTTAATTGAATTCAAAGGATTTTTCCTTTATAATAGATTTTTAGAGAGATTTAGGGTAACCTTTTTGGAGCGTTCATAATGCAGAAAAAGATTTATGTTGTCGGAATGTTTGACGATGATAGTGCCTCAAAAGTTCAGGCTGCTGTTTCTGGAGTTTCCGGAGTAACAAATGTAGTTGCTAACTGCGAAAAATCACAGGTACTCGTTGATTACGATGATGCAAGTCAGGAAGATGCAATCAATGCTGCAATTACTTCTTGTGGTGTTGATGTAATTGGCTAAAAAAAAATGCTTAAACTGACTATTTTGGATGGTCACGCAGTTAATCCTGGAGATTTACCTTGGGACGATTTTACAAAGATTGCTGATGTGACCGTATTTGAACGAACCCCCGCTAATCAAATAATTGAACGAATTGCAGATTCTGATGCAATTTTTCTTAATAAAATTTCCATTACAGAAGAAATTCTTTCCGCTTGCCCTAACCTAAAATATATTGGGGTTCTTGCGACCGGTTATAATGTAATTGATTTAGCTGCCGCAAAAAAACATGGAGTTACAGTTACAAATATTCCAGCGTACAGTACAGATTCCGTTGCTCAGCATACTTTTAGTTTTATTTTGAATTTTACAAATAAGGTTTGCGAACACGATACTGCTGTAAAAAATGGTGACTGGGTTCGGTGCAGGGATTTTTGTTTTTGGAATTCTTCTTTGGTTGAACTTAACGGTAAGACTTTGGGAGTTTTTGGTTACGGAAGCATTGGTAAAAAAGTAACGGAAATTGCAAAAGCCTTTGGAATGAATGTAATCTGCTGTACAAGAACTGCAAAAACAGGAATGCCAGAACAGGTAAGTTTTAAAGAATTACTTGAACGTTCTGATTTTGTAACTCTACACGCCCCTCTTACGGAACAGACAAAAAATATTATAAATAAAGAGTCTCTTGGTTGGATGAAAAAATCTGCATATCTTATTAATACTGCGCGTGGTGCTTTTGTAGACGAACAGGCACTTGCAGACGCTTTAAATGAAGGAAAGATTGCAGGTTATGCAGCTGACGTTGTAGTTGAAGAACCAATGAAGTCTGATAATCCTTTACTGACTGCAAAAAATACAGTTATTACACCACACATTGCATGGGCTCCAAAAGAAACCCGTGCCAGACTGCAGAAAATTGCACTTGAAAATTTAACTGCATGGATGAACAGAAATCCAATTAACGTAGTAAGTTAAGTCAGTTCTGGTGTTTTACAAAAAAAAGATAATAAGAACTGACATTAGGAAACGGACTGCTGAGTCCGCTTCCTTATTTTTTTGCTTACTTCTTTTTGAAAACAGGAATACATTCAATTGGTGCGTCTACGGTAACAGTCTGGCCGCCTTCGTAAACTTTTTTGTCATTGATATTTTCCCATTTTCCAGCAGGCAAATAAACATCTCGTTTAAAAGTATCTGCAGTTAAAATTGGAGCTACAAGATATTCAGAACCGAACATGTACTGATCTTTCAAATCCCAGCATTTTTCATCCTCAGGGAATTCGTAGAACATTGTACGCATTGCAGGGCTTCCGTTTTCGCTTGCTTCTTTCATTACTTTTGCAATGTAAGGTTTAAGTGATTCACGGAGTTTAATCTGAGCTTCCATAATTTTTTGAGCTTCTGGACCATACGACCAGATTTCGTTTGGCTGACCTGTATACAAATATCCGCCGCCATAACCACGGTTTGGATCTTTGTCCAGTGGTGGAATATCATGTGGATCACGGTCACCATGAAGACGTAGAATTGGTGTGAATACAGCCCATTCAAACCAGCGTTCAAGAAGATGTACAAAAGCAGGATCTTTTGGATTTCCGTACATGAATCCGCCAATATCAGTTGTCCACCAAGGAATTCCTGCCAGACCCATATTCAAGCCTTCTACAACAGAATCGCGCAAACATTCAAAAGTAGACTGAACATCACCATTCCACAAAACCTGATTGTATTTCTGGCTACCAACCCAGGCACAACGTTCAAGATTTACAAAATCCTTGCGACCATCAGCCTTCATGCCATCATAGAATGCTTTGCTGTAAAGCTGAGGATAAATATTACTGCAAGAAAGTGCATTTCCCATCTGGTAGCGGTAGTTTCCGTAATCATAAACATTAAAATCAGGTTCAGCGTTATCAAGCCAGAACATATCAATTCCGTAGTCGCCGTAATTCTTTTTACAAGTCTGCCAGAGCCATTCGCGGGCTTCAGGATTTGTCATATCAATTGTGATACAGTCACCCATAAAGTCATAAGTCTGGTTTGAACCACGTTCTGTGCGAACTAAGAAGCCTTTATCCTGCAATTCGTAGAAATGTGATGATTTTTTATCAACGCTAGGCCAGACAGAAACCATAACTTTTGTACCCATTGCATGAAGTTCATCACACATTGCTTTTGGATCAGGCCAGTATTCTTTATCAAAGCACCAGTCTCCCTGACGAGGCCAATGGAAAAAGTCGATTACAATTACATCAAGATGGATTCCCATTTCTTTGTATTTGCGGGCAACAGTAAGAACTTCATCCTGAGTGCGGTAACGAAGCTTACACTGCCAGAAACCAAGGTAATCATCACTTAAAACTGGAGCGCGACCAACTGCCGCTGTATAATTTTCTACAATTTTTGCAGGAGTGTCTTCACAGGTAATCCAGTAATCCATTTCTTTTGTCTGTTCTGCAACCCATTCAGTAATGTTTTTTGCAAAATTTACGTGACCAACAGCAGGATTATTCCACAAAAATCCATATCCAAGACTTGAAACTGCAAATGGAATAGAAATCTGACTGTTTCTCTGAGCAAGTTCTAGCATACAGCCTTTCATATCAAGATATGCACAAGGATACTGTCCCATACCAAAAAGTTTTTCGCCATCATTTGGTTCAAAACGGACTGTAAGCTTATAATCTCCGCCAATAATTCCGTTATACTGACGTGCAACTACCTTTGTACAGCAGCTCTGTTTTGTAGCACTCGGGTCATAACTGTGAAAATATTCATGAAGAATTTCTTTTCC
>JAILCM010000182.1 GCA_024680155.1 Treponema sp. | reverse complement strand
AGCGTGCTTACTTTGTGCCTTCCGCCCTGGTTCACCCTGATTATAGTTGCCGTTCAGTTTGTGCTCGCCTGTTTTTTGCGTTTTACTTTTCGTGAACAATTTTGTGATGTTCGCCCGGTATTTTATTACGCTGTTCTTTTGTATTTTGTAAAAATTCTTGGCATTGCAGTAGAGATGTTTTCGCTAGATTTTGCAGAAGTGTTTTCAAAAAATGTACAGTTTACGAATGATTCGCGCTTGCAGGATTTTTTTTCAAACGCAAAAGCCTTCTGTTCATGGTTCATCTCGCATTTTACCTGGAAAAGAGAAAAAGAAACGCTCGTAATGCTTCTAAAAATCTTCTGCCTGATGCAAACCGCTTCTTTAATGTTCAAAACTTCAACTTCCCTGCAAATCCGCGAAGGCTTTGAAACAATGGAACATTTTGTAAGAAAAATCTTTACACCCAAAAAACGTACATTGCACCCACAAGTTCAAGCTCAAAATCAAGCCCAAATCCTCGTTCAAACTCCAATTGCTACAGCTCTTTCAATGTTCGTTAATTTTATTCCCATGGTAGCGCAAATCTGGGCACAATCAAAACGAGCCTGGAAAGCCCGCGGCGGCAAAAACGGAATCAAAATGTATGCAGCGCTATTCCACGTATTATTCAGCGTTGGAATGAAAAAAGCCTGGAATACAGCCCGAGCAGTTCAGGTTAGGATGGAAAAGTGAAATATATTTACCTCACAAATTCCCCTGACCCAATCGAAACTTCACCAGATGAAAGTGCTTTTCTTGTACCGTCCGAAAGTTCTACCACAAGGGCAGCGTTATCGTCTATGTCTACGGCTTTGGCAGTGTAGTCGGTTTTAGCATTTCCAATTATAGGGTGAACGGTAAGCGTTTTGCCTATTAAAAATGAGGCGGATTTGTATTCCTGCATGATGGCGGAAAGTGAATTTTCTGTGTTTACGGTTTCTTCCAGAATTTGCAGAAGATTTGCGGCAACGTGGGCGGCTAGTTGGGCGCGGGAAACGGATGAATGAATTGCCGTTTTTGGAGAGATTTCCGCGTCGGGCACGGAAATGACAGCTGGCGTAGTGGAATTGACTGTCGCCTGGGTGGAAGAATGGACTTCTGCGTCGGATGAAGATGCAGCTGGCATTTGTATCAATTCCGCTTTTTCTGCTCCTTCTATTGAGCCGGCAACTTTTGCAACTTCGGTTGGGAAAAGGGCGGGGTTATCGCGCATGTTTATTCCAATTCCGATTATGGCTGATTCTATTGTGCCGGTTTCAAAATTGGTGAAGCCTTCTGTCAAAATGCCGCAGATTTTTTTTCCGCCGGCGTAGATGTCGTTTATCCATTTTATCTGGCATTCGATTCCGTAAAGTTCTTTGATTGCACGACAAACTGCAACTGCACTGAATGCCGTTATTTTTGCAGGATTTGTAATTCCTCCAACCGGCGCATAAATTACAGAAAGATAGATTCCAGTTTTTGCTGGTGAAACAAACGTTCTTCCTAAACGTCCGCGGCCTGCTGTCTGGCTTTCGGCAGCAATTATGGATTGGTGATATTTTTTTCCGGCTGAAGTAAGAGTACCGTCAACGTTGCGTAAGTTTCCGCATTCAGTCAGAACACGTTTGGCGTAAGTATTAGTTGAATCAATTTCCTTAAAAACTTCGATATTAGAATTTGCAAAATCCGGAAAATATTTTTGTAAAATTTGAGTAAAGGATTCGGTTGTAAAAATATCGTCATCGCAAAGAATGTAACCGCCGTTTGTTGTGCCTTCGATTGCAATTCCTTCTGAACGCAAGGCATTTACAGCCTTCCAGATTGCAGCCCGACTAACTCCGCATTCCGCCGCAAGTTTTTCGCCCGAAACAGAAGCTCCCGCCCCCGAGTTCACATTTTTTTCGCCCGAAACAGAACTTGGCACCCCTAAAACAGCTGACTTTTCACCTAAACTCCGCGCTTCTATCAGCAAACTTAAAACTTTATCTTTGGTAGACATAGAATCCTACAATCCTCTGGCCCATTCATACGTACTCAAATATGGGTCTGGTTTGATTGCTCCTGGAGTTGTCCAAATTTCATCAATTAAGCCGTTTGAATTAATTTTTCCAATTCTTACCTGTTTGTACAAATGCTGATTTGCACCATCAATAGTAACCGTGCCTTCTGGAGCAGTAAAACTTAATCCTTTTACCGCCATTCGAACCGCTTCTACATCAAAACTACCAGCTTTTTCACAAGCCGCAGCCCACATATAAACTGCAATATAGCCAGCTTCAATTGGGTCGCCAGTTACGCGGTCACTTCCATATTCATTTTTATAATCAGAAACAAATTTTGCATTACGTGGAGTTTCTGTAGTTTCATAATAATTCCAGGCAACAAGATGACCTTTTAAATGTTCAATTCCAATTTTGTTTACTTCTTCTTCTGCAATAGAAAAACTCATTACAGGAAGATTATTTGAATTAAGTCCAGCCTCTGAAAACTGATGGAAAAAATAAATGTTTGAATCACCATTTAAAGTATTGATTATTACATCAGGTGATTCGCGTTTTATTTCTTCGATAATATCTTTAAAATCCTGATGACCCATTGGAACATAAGTTTCGCCAACACATTCACCTTCCAACTGACCAAGCTGAGCCTTTATAATTCTGTTAGCTGTTCGTGGGAAAATATAGTCGCTTCCCAAAAGGTACATTTTTTTACCGTAAGTTTTTGCACAATAATCAATTGCCGGAACAACCTGCTGATTTGGAGAAGCTCCCATGTACATAATATTCGGACTTGCTTCCATTCCTTCATACTGAATCGGGTACCACAAAAGTCCAAAAAGTTCTTCCACAACCGGTTTTACAGATTTACGCGAAGCCGAAGTCCAACATCCAAAAATTGTAACAACTTCATCCTGACTAAGAAGCTTTCGTGCCTTTTCTGCAAATGTAGCCGGATCACTTTGACCATCTTCTTGTACAGCTTTGATTTTTTTACCAAGAACACCGCCAGCTTCGTTTATTTCTTTAATTGCTAAAAGTTCTGAATCGCGTACTGGAGTTTCGCTTAAAGCCATAGTTCCAGTTAAAGAATGGAGTAATCCGACTTTTATATATTCCTCTTTTTTTATTTTGCAGCCCGACAATAACACTGTAAGCGTAGCAAGCCCAACCAACGATGTAATAACCGCACCAAAAAAAACAGATATTTTCATTTCAACTTCCTCCCACTAAAGAACATCATATGTTATCATTATTCCCTTACCTTTTACATTACATTCAACTGGTTCACTAAATTTTATGCCGCTTTCTTTTAAATGATCATAAACCGCCTGCGAAACTCTAATTCCGCCCGGATTTGCAGCTGTTTCCATTCTGCTTGCAACGTTTACTGTATTACCCCAAACATCATAAATAAATTTATTTCGTCCAATTACACCAGCTGTTGCAGGCCCGCTATTTAGACCAATTCGAATATTAAATGGGATTTTAGCATTTTTATTGTATTCTGCCAAATCTTCGAGCATTCCTTTTGCAAATTCAATCATCATTTGTGCGTGATTTTCGGTTGGAGTTGGAAGTCCAGCAGCCGCCATGTAAGCATCACCAATTGTTTTGATTTTTTCTATTCCAGTTCGTTGTGCGCGTTTATCGAACCGTGTAAAAAGATCGTTTAATGCATCTACAATTTCCGAAGCCGTGTGTCCGCTTGAAGTATTTGTAAATCCGACAATATCCGAAAAAAGAATCGTTACATCATCAAAATCCTGACCTATTGAACGGATTCCATCTTTAAGAATAACTGCAATTTCGTTTGGAAGGATTGCGTGCAAAAGTTCATCAGCTTTAGCCTTTTCAAGATTAACTTCGGCAGTACGCAAACGCACAATATTTTCAAGACGGACATTTTCGCGCATAATTCTACGCTGATTTAAATAAAAGAAAATGATTGTTCCGCCAAGAACAAGTCCCGCAATCACCAGCCAGAACCAAGGCATTTGGTAAAGGTAAGGTTTTTGCACAAAAAGAACCGTTTCTGCCTGTGGAGAATAAGAACCATCACCATTAATTGCATTTAAATAGAAAGTATGTTTTCCCGGCCTAAGATTTGTGTACGACATTGAACGTTCTCTGGTTGGTTTACAAAAATCGTCTTCAAAATTTGTTAGTTTGTGGGTAAACATAATTCGTTCCGGGGAATCAAAACTAAGGCCTGTATAAGTGATGACTACGCGTTTTGTTCCAGGTTTGAGCGTAATTGAAGAAATGTCGCCGGAATAAAGCGTGTTATCCATTAAAATTGAATTATCTACACTGATTGTTTCTATTTGAACAAGCGGCAAAACAGGATTTTCGTGAACTTTGATTGGGTCAAAAATTGCAATTCCATCAACCATTGTAAACCAGATTCTTCCATGTTTGTCTATCATACTTTTTGCAGTAGAAGTTGGCCCGTTTGAATCAAGTCCATCATTTTTGCTGTAAAATTTTGTATCAATTGTTTTTTCTTTGCCAGAAGCTACACTCAAAAAATCAGAATAATCTACCGAAGAAATTCCGTGATTGCTCGTCATCCAAAGTGTGTTTGTACTGTCTGCAAGAACCTGAAAAACTGAATCGGTTTGAATACCATCTTCGGAATTAACATTTTCGTAAACACTTGGAATTCCGTAACGGCTGTCAAAACCAGGACATCTTGTAATTCCACTTCCGCTGCAAATCCAGAATGCGCCATCAACATCCTGCGAAATTTTAAAGATTACGTTTCCTGCAAGTCCGTTTTCAGAAGTAAAATGCGCAATTATTTTTTCATCTTTTAAAAGATAAATTCCATCACCATCGGTTCCAACCCAGATAATTCCGTTTGTATCCTGATAAATTGCCATTACATATTCATTTTGTAAACCATTTTCCTGTTTAAAATTATAAATTGAACTATCTGCGTGAATTATACTTAAACCGGTTGTAGTTCCAACATAAAGTTCGCCCGTTTTTGTTTCAATTGCAACTCTTACTTTATTGCCCGCAAGTCCGTCATCCATTGTCCAGCTTTGAATTGAATTTCCGTCATAACGTAACTGACCAGGTTTTGTGTAGCAGCTTACAAGAATGTCATCATTTTTAGTAGCCTGAACATCTCTTATGCGTAAACCTTTTGTATATTCAGTAAGTTTATTGGTAACTTCTTCGTCATTTTTGTAACAAAGCACACCGCTGTCGGTTCCAACCCAAACAAATCTGTCTCTGTCTTCTGTAATACTGTTTACCGTAATTCCAAGTTTTTTGATTTTAAATTTTCCGTGAGTTAATTTTCCAATTCCACTGCGGTCTGTTGCAAACCAGATATTATTTTCGCGGTCACAAATAATTTTATTGATTTTTGCTGAACTTAAAATGTCGCCTGTGTATTCGTAAAATTTTCCATTGCTATAAACAACTACACCATTATCTGTTCCAAACCACATTGTTCCGTCTTGAGCCGTATAAGTTGCAGAACAAGGAACTGTATCCAAAATTGTGCCGGTTTTTAATTTTTCAACATTATCATTATTTACGCGGATAAGTCCGTCATCACCAAGTCCAATCCAAAAATTGCCCGTTAAATCCTGGCAAATTGATGTTGCAAAATAAGCACCAAATCTTTCAAGTTCAGGACGGGTTCTAAAAATATCGTCTGCATATAGGAAGAGACCGCGGTCATTGGATGTAAGGAGCCACATTCTTCCGGCTGTATCGCAATAAAAATGAGTTGCAATTATTCCTTTTGAGATTGTACCGGCTTCAAATTGAGTTGCAATCATGTGTCCTTGTGGAGTGATATAAACAACACCG
>JAILCM010000124.1 GCA_024680155.1 Treponema sp. | reverse complement strand
AAGTGCAGCCATTGTTCCGTGTTTGGCAATATCAAGAACTTTAAAACATAAATCGCAGGAACGACCGTCAAGATAAAGGGTTCCGCACTGGAAAATTGCTTTTTCGCCAAGAGTGTAGAATTCTTCAAAAGAAACAAAATTCTTAAGAAGTTCAAGAAAGTCGCGGCGTAAAAGAATCATCTTTTTTAATTCTACAGAAGCAAGTGCAACCGGAGGATGATTTTCTTCTTCTTCAAGCAAATGATTGATTTGTTCTTCGTAATTTCCTGCAAGAATTTCTGTGATTCGGTCTAAACCAAGTGAACTTACATTGTTTTCTGGCATGGCTTTGTACCATTCAACATACGGTTTAAACAAATCTTCTATTTTTCGCCAGTTCTGTTCGGAAAGTGAGGCGATTTCTTTTTCAAAAAGTTTTTTGATTACGTTTTCTTTAAATGACTGAATTTGTGAACGCCAGGCTGGATTAATTGTTGAATCAAGCGGGAGCGGTTTTCCGGCATCACACAAAGCAAGCGGAAGCAGGGCAAGATGTTCCATATCGTAAAGTTCTCCGTTCTGGTCAAGGAACATTGTGTCGGTTTTAGTTTTGAAAATATCTTTAGAGCTTGAATCGTAATTAATAAGAGAACAGCGCAGATAATAATCGTTGATTTTATCCTGAACTGCCATAAAACTGATTGCTGCTGCGTCCGTTGCATCTTTTAAAAAGAAAATTTTTGGGTCATCTTGTACGGCAGTTTCTCGCCAGTCTTTTAAAGCATTTGCATTTTTGTAAAATTCTTCAAACTGTGCACGGTCAATTCCTTTTACGCCGCTTATATCATCTTTTCCGCCGGTACACGTAAGAATATCTTTTACAACAGCCGCGGTTTTTTCGTCTTTAATGCATTCGGGTGGAAGAATTCCGTCACCGTTTATAACATTTGGGGCAAAGAGCTTGTCGTTTACAGAAAGGTCTTCCAGTTTTAATTCGGTTGCATCTGGTTTTTCAAGAATCTGCAGAAATGATTTTGCAGAAGAAACGGGAGAATGTCCGCAACAGAATGGTTCGTCGCTCATTGCATCAAGCGGAATTGAATCACCCGGATGCATTATAACTTCTGGTTTTGAAAAATATTTTTTTATATAATCTACGGCATCAAGAATTTCCGGGATTCTTACGCGGCCGTTTTTATCTATATCAAGAATGGAAAGTGTTTCTTCACTGAATTCAAGGCCTTTTACCGGGCAGGCGAGGGCTGTCCACATTTTTGGATCAAGTTCGCGCAGGTGTAATACATCGTCGATTGTAGAAATTCTAGCCTGAATCAGGCCGCCGTTTTGCATAAAGTGGAAAGTGTGTTTGTTGGTTTGTTTCATAGGATAATTTTAGCACGAAAAAGGGAATTTGTAAAAAAGAGTGTTTTCGTCACTCCCTAAGTTCCATACGCCAGCTTTTATTTGAAATATTTTAATACGCCACCCCCCCGTTTGTTGATACAGGTAATTATTTTACTATTCATCCTTTTTACCAATCCCAGCCCTGTATTCATCTGGGTGTTCGGCGGCGAAAAGGGCTTGGGTGGCTAGGTCGGCAATGTATTGGGCGGCGGCTGCGGTTTCTTTTGTGGTTCCGGCGGCTCCAAGTGAATGTTTTTGTTCTTCTTTTTTTTCTGTGCGTTTTTTTAACAGTTCCTTTGCTTGTAACAGAATTGATGAAGCTTCGTCGGCGCGAACGTGCAAACATTGAGCTACAGCGCTTTCTTCTGCGGTTGCAAGCCCTTCCAATGTAATAAATTGTTTCTGGAGTGCGGCGGCTCGTTTTTCACCAATGCCGGGTATTTCGAGAAAAATTGATTTTGTATTTTCTTTTGTACGCAGGTTCTGATTGCGGCTTGTTGCAAAGCGGTGAGTTTCATCACGGACACGCTGCAAAAGTCTTAGTGCGTCGCTGCGTTTTGGAAGACAAATTGGTGTAGAGTTACCAGGACGGTAGATTTCTTCATCACGTTTTGCAAGACCCGCTACCGGAATATCAAGATCGAGTGCCTGTAAAATTTCTTCAACAGCATTTACCTGACCAATACCACCATCTATAAGAATTAAATCTGGTAAATCTGACTGTTCGTTTAAAAGACGAGTGTAACGGCGGGTAACGGCTTCCCGCATACTGGCAAAATCGTCGATAATGCCGTCGGTAGTCTTCAGGCGGAAGTAGCGGTAATTTTTTTTGTCTGGATTGCCATTGTAAAAACTGATGAGCGAGGCAACCGGGAATTTTCCGCCGATATGAGCAATATCAAAACCTTCAATTCGGATTGGAAGTGTATCGAGGCCGAGTTTTTCTTTAAGTTCCTGCATTGCCGGTACATCCCCACGGTCACGTAGTCGGCGAACAATGTCTTCTTTTGCGTTTTGGCGTGCCATTTGGATTGCGGCTATGTCACGGTCGGCGGTGGAAATGGCGGGGTGTTTGCTTTGCGGCGCTCCTGATGACGGTGGTTGCTGTTCCAATGTTGGCTGGGGTTGTACAGATTGCGCGTTTTGTGAGTTTTCGTGTTCGGTTCTTAAAACAGCTGCTTTTTGCGGTGTGCAAATCATGCAAAGGTGGCTTGGACTGTTCATGTCGGTTTTGAGCCATTGTTCAATTAATTCAAACTGTTCTGTCGGTTCAATAAAAATGGCTGGTGGAATTGTAGCGGCATTTTCGTAGTAGACGGCCATAAATTCGCCGGTAAGGTCGTCATCATCATTCAGGGATTCTGCACGGTAATTTTCGCGGCCCATCAGTTTTCCACCACGGATTTTTAGAACAGTAAAACTTACAAGTTCACCTTCGCTCACGTGGGCAATGTAGTCGCGGTCATCATCTTCAAAGGTTTCTACAATATTTTGATTTTGCAGAACCATAAGGGCTTTTATTCCGTCGCGTAAACGTGCTGCTTTTTCAAAATTAAGTTCTTTTGCGGCGGCTTTCATTTCCTGCGTCAAACGGTCAATGGAATTTATGCTGTCTTTCTCTGTACCATTTTCAGTTTTTGTTGCATTATTAGAGTCGCTTTTTTTCTCAAGTAGATGTTTAATTTCACCGATGTATTCATTGTAGGACTCTTTTGAAATTTTACCGCAGCATGGAGCTTTGCATTGCTTCATATGGTAGTAAAGACAGGGAGTTTCCCTTTTTCGTAAAGTCCTGCAATGGCGGATTGGGTAAAGCTTGAAAATTGTATCTAAGAAAGTTTCGAGCGCACCAACATCCGGGAATGGGCCGTAATATTGCGAACCATCCTGCAAAATCCGTCGGGTCTTAAAAAGTTTTGGGAATTCTTCGTTTGTAATTCTTAAAACCGGGTACGATTTTCCGTCCTTCAAGTTAATATTGTAGCGCGGATTGTACTTTTTGATTAAATTGTTCTCCAGCAGCAGCGCTTCGTATTCGTTTGTTGTTGTGATGTATTCTATTGAAGTTGCGTGGGAAACTAAAAGTCTTGTTTTTAAGCTGATTTGCCCTGAAAAATAGGACGAGAGACGATTCTTAAGATTTTTTGCTTTTCCTACATAAATTACGGTGCCTTCTTCGTTTTTCCAAAGATAGACGCCGCTGGATAAAGGAGCTTTCAAAGCTGTTTCGTGCAGGATTTCGCGCGTAGTTTTGGTTGTCATTTGTATGAGTAGAAATTGTAACAGAAAAAATAAATTTTTTGTAGTCGCAATCCTTCTTTTGTGCCAGTGTTTTTACGTTCATGCTAAGGAGTTTGTTCTTGGCGGCAAATCTGGCTGGAATAATCTTGGTGCAACTGAAAATATCACAACCGGAAAAGGACGTTTTGGCTACGAATGTCTTGAACTTGCAACAAATTCCTTTGTTTTTGACGAAACTACCGACTTGCTGATTGATTTTGAGAATCCCTCTAATCCCATTTCTAGCGGAAACTACAAAATCATTTCTAACAATATGAAAAATTCCACCGAAACTTTACTGGAAAAAAGCGCGGGATTAAGCCGTAATCTTGGCGGAATGAGCATTTTGGGTAAAAAAGGCACGTATTTTGGTTCGGAAGGCTTAAAAGGCTCCTTTTCTATTGAATTCTGGCTTTGTCCTTCGGTTGCAGAAAACGGTGAAACAATTTTAAACTGGGAATCATCAAAAAATATTGCAGGTGAATTAATTTATCAGCTTTTGAACTGTTCTTTTGACGGCGGGCATCTGGACTGGACAATCATAAATCTTTTTGATTCATACATAAACGGAAGCGAAACAGGCGAAATTCATCTTCATGGTTCTTCGGCTGTAATTCCAGACAAATGGAGTTACCATGCTCTTTCTTACGATGCGGAAACTGGAATTCTGGAATATCTTGTAAACGGAATCACAGAAGATATTCGCTATATGACTTCAAATGAAATGGAAAGCGGCGAAAATAATCTTGTTGTTTTAGGAACTCCAGCTCAAATTGAATTGTGCACGGAATACACAGGAAAAATTGATGAAATCCGTATTTTAAGAAGGCCATATTCACCACCAGATTATCAGAGTGCAGAAATGGCGGGAAGTCTTGGAAGAATGCTTTATACACCAACCGGCGGTCGTTTTGAAAGTCAGCCGATAGAAGTTTCTATGGGTTCAGTTTTAAATGTCCTTAATGCGGAAGTTAGTATTCCATCACAGACTGAAGTTGCATTTTATGTTCGTTCGGGCGACAATTTTTATGAATGGGATTCTGAATTTCCAAAATGGATTCCTGTAGAAAACGGACAAACTCTAGCTGGAATCAGCGGAAAATATTATCAGGTTGCGTGTGAACTTTATCCCGACGGTGACGGTTCAGTTACGCCAAAAGTTACTCAAATCTCGCTTGATTTTACGGAATTGCCGGAACCGCTTCCTCCTTTTATTGTAAAAGCTGAAGCTGGAAATGGAAAAGTTACTGTTTCATGGAATTATTCTGTGGATGATACGGCTGGCGGTTATTATCTTTATTATGGAAACAGAAGTGGTGAATATCTTGGACGGATTGCACTGGAAGGAAATTCACCTGTGAATGTTGGAAATACAACTTCGTTTACGCTAAATGGATTGCAGAACGGAAAAATTTATTATTTTGCGGTTGCGGCTTGGTCTGCATTGGATGAAAGAATTGTAGGAGCTTTGTCTAAGGAAGTTTACGCTCGCCCTATGGCAAAACTTAAATAATAAAGTGGGAAGAATATGGAAAAGAATTTAATTTTATCAAGAGCAAAAGGTGCTGTTTTGTCGCGGGATTTTGTTACTGCGGCACGTCTTTATAAACAGCTTTTGGATACGGATGTTTCGAACGTAAATTATCTGAATGAGCTTGGTTCAATTTATGTAAAAGCAGGACAGGACGAAAAGGCAATTCCCTATTATGAACAGATAATCATGTTTTACCCGCATTATGTCGAAGCAATGAATTCTCTTGGTGCAATTTTCCGCCGTCTTAAACGCTATGATGAATCTGTTCAGATTTTGCGACGAGCATTGGAAGAAGAACGACAGATTCCGAGCGTAAACTACAATCTTGGCTTTACTTTTAAAGAAATGGGCCGCTACGATGATGCAATTGAAGCATTTGATTACGTAATTACAGAAAAACCAGACGATGTCCTTGCTTATAATCATCTTGGAGTTTTGTATCTTGCCAAAAAAGAGTATCAGAAGTCAATTTCGTCATTTAAGCACGGACTCCAGGTAGACCCGAATCACCCTATCTTAAATTACAATCTTGCGCGCTGTTATGAAGAATGTAAAATGTACAGCGAATCAATAAGAGGTTATCAGAATGCGCTTAAAGCAAAACCGGGTTGGGTTGATGCTATTAAAGATTTTAGTAATCTTCTTGTAAAATGCCAGCAGACAAAAGAGGCCGCAGATTTAGTTTCTCATTCAATTGAACTTCATCCTAACGACGTAAAATTGCTTTGTCTTTTGGGAAATATTTATCTTAATCAGTATGATTTTAGTTCAGCGGTAAATACATTTAAAAAAGCAAAGGCTTATAAAAATAATGATATTGAAGTTCTTACTGGACTTGCTCAAGCTCTTGAAAAAGATGAATTTGCAGAAGAATCTATAAGCGAAATTCAAGAAGCAATTGAAATAGATCCTGAAAATAAAGATGCAAAAAAACAATATGTAAGCAGTCTTCTTTCTGCAAAAGAATATGAAACTGCTCACGATGTTGTAGATGAACTTTATAAAGACGATGGTGACAAGGATCCTCAGGTTTTGGATTTGTATGGCCAGTATTATATTTGTACAAACAACGAAAATAAAGCCGTAGAAATGCATCAAAAAATTGCAAAAGTTAATCATCATTACAAAAATCATTTGCTTGGTGCGGCTGAACGTTATAATCAGATTGGAAAAACAGATAAAGCTCTTAGTATGGCAAAGACTTTTATTTCAAAAGATACACGAAATTGTGCCGGTTATAATATGCTTGGAAAAATTTATACGACAGCCGGGCATTATCAGGATGCAATTGAAGCTTACGAAAAAAGCCGTGGAATTGCCGGAGTAAATGTTTTTGCAGATAAGCAGCTTGGTTCTTTGAGAATTAAGGCGGAACTTCTTACAAGGCCAGTTCCAGAAATTCATGAAGATGAAGACATTCCTGCTTTTGATGATATTGCCGATGATCTTCCAGTTGAAGAAGAAGATGTTGTTGTTAGTGATCATGAAGCAACTGTAACAGAGGAATTTGATTTTAGTCAGATGGGCGATAATGTTCCAATGGCAGAAGCTTTGCAGGAAGATGAAGACGAGTTTTTTGATTCGCTTGATGAAGAAAATGCTGAACAGTCGGAAGAAAAACCTGTTAAACCTGAAGAAGAAGACAGTTTTGATTTTGACAGTTTTGATGATTTGCCAAGAAAGTCTCTGGGTGATGAATTGACTCCTAAAAACGAAAGTGATGGCGTAGATATGGGTGATGATGGTCATTCTGATGGTGCTGATTTTGGTGAGAATGGCGTTGATGATGGGGATGCAGCTGGAACTGACGCTGGTGAGGGGACCGGTATGAATGATGCTGGTGATAAGGGAAATGGATTTGCAGAAAGTCCTGTTCCTCAACAAATTCCGCAGAATCCTCCGTATATGCCGCCTGAGCCACAACCTATGAGTAATGCACTTTCGGAAGCACAGGCACGAAATCTTGAAGACAGGCTTAGAAATTCAACAGAACAGGCTATGCTTGCCGCAATGGATGCTCAGCGAAAAGTTCATGAACTGGAAGTTGAACAGGAAAAATTAAAAGCTGAAAACGAAAAACTTGTAAAACAGGCAGTTGAAGAAGCTTTTGAAAAACGTGAAGAAGAACTTTCGGCTGAAAAGGCTGAAGAAGAAAAGATACGAGAAGAACCTTTTGTGGACGATGAGCAGAATTTGACTGACGAACCGGAACCAGATGTTGCAGAGGAAGATGAAATTATTCCAGAAGACGACTCTGCTCCAGAAAATATGGAAGAATCTTTTGACGAACAAGTAAACGAACTTGAAAGCGAATCTTCCGAAGTTCAGGAATCATCTAACAAAATGGACGATGATACAGCCGAACTTCCTCCTTCCGATAATTCATTGCTTCTTACTCCGGAAATGATGCTGCAGAAAATTGAAGCAATCCTTAAGGATGATGATGCAGCTCAGGCACATGGCGATGAACTTGGTTTGTTTATAAAACTTAAGCAGCTTTGTGAGTATTTGCCGGAATCAGAAAAAGAATCATTTAATTCATGCCGTGTACGAATGCTTATAGAATTCCTTATTTCAAAATATTCGGGAAAGCCGGGACTTTTATTAACT
>JAILCM010000114.1 GCA_024680155.1 Treponema sp. | reverse complement strand
GGAAACTTTTGCGGTGATATTGAATTCAGAAAGGCAATTGCAAATTATCTGTATAATCATCGAGGAATAGACTGTTCCCCCGAACAAATTATAATCGGAAGCGGAACGGCAGCATTAATGGCACAATTGATAAAACTTTTTAGCTTTTCCGAAAATAATTCAACCGCACAAAACAATATTAATCTTTTTATAGAAAATCCCTGCTACGAAAAAACATTCAGAATTATTCAGGATGCAGGCTGTAATATAATCAAACTTCCAATGGACGAAAACGGCGCAACAATACCACATAATAATTCTGATTCAAATATCGCCCCCTCCAACGCCCCGTATCCTTCTCCTGAAATTCTTCTAATCACTCCATCACACCAGTTTCCACTTGGAATTACAATGCCTGTAACCAGAAGAACCGCGCTTTTAAACTGGGCTAATCAAAAACAAAATCGCTATATAATAGAAGACGATTACGACAGCGAATTCCGCTACAAAGGTCACCCGATTCCAGCGCTACAAAGTATGGACACTCACCAGCGCGTAATTTATATTGGCACATTTTCACGCACACTCACTCCTTCAATGCGAATTAATTATGCAGTTCTTCCTCCACACCTCGCCCAGCTCTTCAAAAACAAATTTGATTATTATTCCTGCCCTGTACCAAGAATTGATCAGCAAGTTCTGTCACTTTTTATAAACGAAGGATATTTTGAACGCCACATCAACCGCGCAAAAAAAATATACCGAGCCCGTCGCGACCTTATGATAACTGAACTTGAAAAAAACATTCCCGGATGCAAACTTTTGGGCACACAGGCAGGTTTGCATTTTATAATGGAAGTAATAGATGAAAAATCATTTATAGAAAAAGCTGCCGAGAACAATTTAATTTTGCAGGGAACAGGAACCGGGGCTGTAATAATCGGGTATGCGCATTTAAAAGATGAAGAAATCAGACATGCCGCAGAAATACTTGGAAAAAAATTTGTCAATTCAAAGAAAGTGTGATAGTATTACTATCAGTGCGACAAAATCACTATAAAAAGCCGCGCAAAAATCTCCCACTTTAAGAGGGCACCCATGCATACATTTGAAGTAAAAGAAAATTTCTATCTTGACGGCAAAAAAATCCAGCTTATTTCGGGCTCGATTCATTATTTCCGCGTTGTTCCAGAATACTGGCGCGACCGTCTTGAAAAATTAAAGAATATGGGCTGCAACACCGTAGAAACGTATATTCCGTGGAATTTTCACGAGCCAAAAAAAGGTGAATTTTTGTGGGAAGGATGGCGCAACTTTGAAGAATTTTTGAACATTGCACAGGAACTTGGACTTTATGCAATTGTTCGTCCTTCACCTTATATTTGTGCAGAATGGGAACTTGGTGGACTCCCTGCATGGCTTTTGGCGATACCGGGAATGAAACTTCGCTGTAATTACGAACCGTACTTAAAACACGTAAGCGACTACTACAACGTTCTTATTCCAAAACTTGTTCCACACCAGATTGACCACGGCGGAAACATCATCCTTATTCAAATTGAAAATGAATACGGCTACTTCGGAAACGACAAATCATATCTGCAATACCTTAATGATTTAATGCGCAAACTTGGAATTACAGTTCCTTTTGTAACTTCGGACGGACCTTGGGGAGCCGCATTTAAAACTGGTCAGCTTGATGAAGTTCTTCCAACCGGAAATTTTGGTTCTTCCTGCCAAAAACAATTTGGAGTAATGAAAGCCCAGATGCAAAAAGAATATCCGCTTATGTGTATGGAATTTTGGGCGGGATGGTTTGATGCGTGGGGAAATAAATTCAAGCGAAAATCAATTCTAAAAATGAATAAGGTTGACTTTGAATACATGGTAAAAGACCACAACGTAAATATTTACATGTTCCACGGCGGCACAAATTTTGGATTTATGAATGGTTCAAATTATTACGCAAAACTTACGCCAGACACCACAAGTTATGATTACGATGCCCCGCTTGCTGAAGATGGTCGTCTTACAAAAAAATACTATGCCTTCCGCGAAATTATAAAAAAATACCACGAAGTTCCGGATGTTGATTTTTCTACAAAAATTGAATACAAGGCTTTTGGTAAAATTGAATGGGAAGAAAGCGCTGACCTTTTTGAAAATCTTGAAGTGATGGCACAGGCTAAGGATTCGGTGTACCCGCTTACAATGGAAGAAGCCGGGCAGAATACGGGCTACATTCTTTACAGGACGGATTTACAACCGAATGAAAAAACAAGCGAAATCATTTTTGAACAATGCGCAGACCGCGTTCAAGCTTTTGAAGATAACAAAAAACTTTTTACCGCTTTTGATAAAGAAATCTGCCGTGAAGGTCATGGAATGTGGCCTTTTAATTATACAGAAGGTAAAAAATGGAAAATCAAAACTGATGCCGGGGCTACTCTGGACTTTCTGGTAGAAAATTTGGGCCGCGTAAATTTTGGGCATTCTTTGGAAGACCAGCGCAAAGGTATTCAAAAAGGAGTTTTAATAAACGGACATCGTCAGTTTGGATGGAAACATTATTGTTTGAGTTTGGACGAAAATCAGATTGACGCTTTGAATAAGGGCGGAATCTGGAATAATACAACTTCCACCGTCACAACCAATCCCGCATTTTTCAAATTCACACTAAAAATAGAATCCCCTGCCGACACATACCTTGATTTTACCGGATGGGGAAAAGGCTGCATTTTTATAAACGGCTTTAACATTGGAAGATTCTGGGATAAAGGTCCACAAAGACGACTTTACATTCCTGCCCCACTCTTAAAAACAGGCAACAACAAAATCATCATTTTTGAAACAGAAGGCAAACGCGGTAAATCAGTTGAATTCTTTGCAGAACCAAAATTCAAATAAAATGCAACTAACAAAACGATGATTAGTTCATTTAATAAGATGATTCAAACGTGAAAAATGTATTCTCGCCATTGTACTTTGCAACAACATATACAAAGCCTTCTGCCAGAATATTTACTTCGCCATTTTCAGCACCTTCAGAAGTCGCATTCGGGAATTCATCAGATTTTAAATACGAAAAATTCCAGTCAGTATCTTTTGTAACATCTTTTCCTTCATAATAAGCAGAAAAAGCAACTGTATTTCCAGGCTTAAACACGGCATTTTCATGCACTTTTATAGAAAGTTTTTTGTTTTCTTTACCAATACGCAGAACCTTAAAAATAACCTCATCTCTATAATACGCAACAATATAAACAACACCTTCATGCAAGCAAAAAGCACGGCAACCATATTTTTCTAACCGCGACAACAAAATTGGAGAATCACCGGACGTATTTTTATAAAAAGACCAGTTTGCATCGGCAGTAACATCTTTTTCATTATATTCGCAAAAATACGGAACAACACGTCCAACCGAATAATCAGCATCAGAATCTTCGATTATTTTGAATTTTGAATACATCCGAGGTGGCAAAACTATAATTTTTTTTGTAATTTTCAAAGAATTGAATTCAGCTACAATTTCAGCCTCACCTGCATCAAGACAAAACAAATAATCCATTTCATCAAAATACTTAAAATCGATTATATCATTTTGATTTGTTTTCCAGCCCACAATTTGAAAAGGAATCATAATATCTTCGTAAAAAAGCCCGATTGCATAAGCGTGTTCAGGGTAAAGTTCAGTTTCTTCCACGACAATTTGAAATTTTGATCTTTCAAGCATTGAAGGAAGACGCTCATCCACTGCAACTTCCAACGGTACAATATCAGGTTCCGCATTCTTCTTAGAAGAAGCACAAGAAAAAAAGATAAACGGAATAAAAAAAATAAAAAAACTTCTTCTCATAAAATCTCCTCAAAAATTATAACATAAAAAATTGATTAACTGCAAAAAAAAAGCATCGCCTCTTTGCATCCCCCCCCACCACCAAATTTCAAGATAATTCGCTCCATTTTACAAACCTACGCACATACAAAGCTCCATTTTACAAGCCCCACGATTTTCACTATAATTCATTTTATGAAAGCAAAGATTTTTATTGATGGAAAAGAAGGAACGACCGGTCTTAAAATTTTTGAACGATTTACCGGCCGTGATGATATTGAGTTGCTTACAATTGCAGAAGAAGACCGCAAAAATCCTGTAGAAAAAGCAAAAGTTATTAATGCGGCTGATTATGTTTTTTTGTGTCTGCCAGATGCCGCCGCAATTGAATCTGCAGAACTTTGTACAAACCCGAACACACGAATTATTGACGCTTCAACTGCTCACAGAACAAATCCTGATTGGGCATACGGTTTCCCTGAACTTGATAAATCTTTCCGCGAAAAAATTGCTACTTCAAAAAGAGTTGCAGTTCCTGGCTGCTATGCAAGCGGATTTATTGCAATTGCCTACCCTCTTGTAAAAAGCGGAATTATGCCAAAAGATTACCCGGTTGTTGTTCATGCAGTAAGCGGATATTCTGGAGCCGGAAAAAAAGCAATCGCTCAGTATGAAGCCGATGGACGTGATGTAGGATTAGATTCTCCGCGTTTGTATGCGCTTACTCAAACTCATAAACATCTTCCGGAAATGAAAAAAATAAGCGGGCTTGATTTTGAACCGATTTTTAATCCTTATGTATGTGATTATTTTCAGGGAATGACGGTAACTGTTGGTTTGCACTCTCGTCTTCTTGCAAAAAAAGTGACTGCAGCCCAGGTTCAGGAAATGTTTGCGGCCCACTACGAAGGTTCAAATTTTGTAAAAGTTGCTCCATTGATGGGTGAAGGAGTTTTACCAGAACAGTTTATTCCTGCAAATACACTTGCAAACACAAATGACATGCAGATTTTTGTTTACGGAAACGATGACCGAATTATGATTACAACACGCTTTGATAATCTTGGAAAAGGTGCGTCTGGAGCTGCCGTTCAATGTTTAAATATTATGATGGGAATTGATGAAAGAACCGGATTAGTAAAATAGATTCGGGGCGTTGAAACCGAGTTTGCTACGAAAACATCGCTGGGGCGTTGCGGGGACGCAAAAAAAACACTGCAATTTTTGAAGTTGCAGTGTTTTTTTTTAAATTGATTTCCCCGCTGAGAGGGGTACGACGCAACAAAGTGCGGCCTAGGGGAGAGACTTCTCCCCTCTTTTTATTTAACTCTACTGCAACTTTGGATATTTGTCGAAGTAAGCTTTTGTTTCTTTTGCAACTACACCACTAAGAACAATCAAAGAAAGACAGTTTGGAATTGCCATAAGAGCGTTAGTAATACTAGCGAATGTCCATACTGAAGAAAGTGTCATATATGGTCCAATTGCAACTGCAAGAATATAAACCCAGCGGAAAATCTTTACAGCTTTCATGTTTCCACCAGTAAGATATTCAAGACATTTTTCTGAATAATAATCCCAACCAATAATTGTTGTAAATGCAAAGAAAATCAAACAAAGCATGATAAGGAAATTAACAGAAAGACCATCGCCGCCAAGAATTACAGAGAATGCTTTTGAAGTAAGAGCAGGACCTTCTGCACCACTATTCCAAACATCAACACCAGCAAGAACAATTGCAAGACCAGTCATTGTACAAATTACCAATGTATCAATTACAGTACCAGTCATATTTACCATTCCCTGTTCTACAGGTTCGTCTGTCTGTACAGGAGCTGCAGCAATTGGAGCAGAACCAAGACCAGCTTCGTTAGAGAACATACCACGAGCAATACCCCACCGCATAGCCATTCGGATGATAGTTCCTAATGCAGCACCAGTAATAGCTTTTACACCAGTATCAGCACCAAATGCACCTTTGAAAATCAAAGCAAATGCAGCTGGAATTTTAGTAAAGTTCATTATGATTACAGCAACACCAAGGAATGTATAGATTACAGCCATAGCAGGAACAACCTTTTCAGCAACCTTAGAAATTCTCTTAAGACCACCAATTACAACAAGAGCTGTACAAATAGTAATGATTCCACCACCAATTACAGTTGCCCAAGTATAACTATTTTCACCAATAGAGAATGCAATATGAGCTTTTTCCGGGTCAAATGCATTCTGAATTGAACTTGTCATATTTCCAATCTGGGTGATTGTACCAATTCCAAGAAGACCAGCAAGAACACCAAAAATTGCAAAAAGGATTGCAAGCCACTTCCATTTTTTGCCCATTCCTTTTTCGATTGTGTAGAAAGGTCCACCAAGAATATGACCGTCTTCTTTTACTTCGCGGTATTTAATTGCAAGCATACATTCTGCATATTTGGTTGCAGTACCAAGAATTGCCGAAATCCACATCCAGAAGAGAGCACCCGGGCCACCTAAAAGAATTGCAGTAGCAACACCAGAAATGTTACCAGTACCAATTGTTGCAGAAAGTGCAGTACAAAGTGCAGAAAAGCCCGAAAGCTCACCTTTACCTTCGTTTTCTTTAAAGATGCTTCTAAAAGCACGACCAAGTTTTGTAAACTGAATACCGCGAGTTGCAATTGTCATTACAATACCGGTAAGCAAAATAATAACGATTGTAGGAATTCCCCATACAACGCCATCAATTTTGTCAAGGATTTGTTCAAATTTTTCGTACATGATTTGTATCCTTTAAAAAAAAATAAGAGCAGCCACCGTAAAATTACGAAAAACTGCTCTCCAAAGAGAAGGTCTAGAACTTTTATAATAGCTCCGTCCTTTTGCCTGAGATATTAGCTCTAATAGCCTTAACCCTTCGGCGTTCTGCGTCGTTGCAGAAACTCTCCAGAGAATTGAAACCACAAAACACGTTGCAGAGTCAACTCTTCCATTATATAGGATAAATGTACAGAATACAAGATTTTTTTTTCGGCGCAAATTCGTCTATACAAAAAAAAAAGAACTCCCGAAAACGGAAGTTCTTGTAGGAGGTGTGGATAGGAGTCGAACCTACCAATGATGGTTTTGCAGACCAGTCCCTTACCGCTTGGGTACCACACCAAAAAGTATGTTTACTATATCAGACATGGAGTGTTGTGTCAATATGACAATTAGCATTTTGCAAAATTTATAGCATTTAATTATTTCTGTGAATTTTCATCTGACTTTTTCTTGCCAACAAGTTCCTGCACGGCAACTTCTACAGCAAGCACGGCACAACCACAAATTGCAATTGTACCAATAAGTCCAAGCTGTATAAAAATGCACAAAACAACCAAAACCGGCGCACAAACAAAAATTGCAATTTCTTTTGTCCAAAACTGGCGGTCATGTTCCGGTTTAACATTATCTTTACCAGCACGCAGCCTGAAAATCATAGAAATTAAATCTAATGCCATAAGCCCAAAAGCAACAATTACAACAACTAAATTATAAGTCATTTTTTGCCTCCAGCCACTTTTTTAATGTCTTAACTGCTGAACCGAACGCAAGAGGAAGCTCATCTACATCATCCGTAGTTAAAACTTTTTTTGCTACAAGCCCGCTAACTTCACTTTCCTGTGTTTTAAGGCTTTTTATAAAATCATCAATATTTTTAAAGTTAGAAGAAAGTTTTGCAGCAAAAAATATATCACAGGTTTTATATTCTACCTCGCGATATTCATAAGTATTCGGATTACTGCACAAAAAACGAACATCAGAAATCTCTACACCAAGTTCTTCCTTACACTCACGAACCACAGCCTGTTCTGCACTTTCATCTGCATCTACAAATCCACCAGGCAAAGCAAGAAAACCTTTTCGCGGATTTTTAGCACGAATTTCAAAAAGAATGTTTCCGTCATCATCATAAATTATTACACCAACGGCCGCCGCAATATTACAATACAATTCATATCCGCAATCAGAGCAAAGCCATTTTCTGTTATAAAAGTTCTTAACCGAACGTCCACCGCATTTGGGGCAGAAATTAAAATCATTTTTCATTTAAAACCTCGCATTGTTACTGCTGCCGCCAAAGCATCAGAACGTTTGATTGTCTGAATAATAAGAGGAACTACAAGCGGAATTACAGCTTTTATTTTCTGCATTCTTGTTTTTGCCTGCCCCATTCCACCACGAATAACCTGAGTTTTTATAATACCACAAGCTTCATCAATCAAAATTGGAATAAAGCGGAAAATTATTTCTATTATAAGGATAAAATATCGCACAGGAATTTTGATTTT
Organism: Treponema sp.; assembly: GCA_024680155.1. Lineage (GTDB taxonomy): Bacteria > Spirochaetota > Spirochaetia > Treponematales > Treponemataceae > Treponema_D. The sequence goes on along the minus strand of JAILCM010000114.1, from coordinate 14,427 downwards.
TTCAAGAGGAGTAAGAAGAATTTTTAAGCCGTCAATTAAATCATATTCAGGAATAGAAACAAAAAATCCCGAAATGATTGCAAGTGAAGCATAAGTTCTTAAAAGTGAGCTAAGACAGAATAAAAGTTTTGACGGACTTATTGTGAACCATTTCCAGGTTGTAAAATGAACTTCATCTGGGAGTGACGGACGAAAAACCAGCTGCATTATTGTGAACAAAAGTAAAAACGGAAGAATTTTTAATTCTGCGCTCAAAAGATTTTTAAATTTAAAACCACAAAGTTTGCAATAAATAAGAGAAAGAACAAACATTGCAGTATTGAGCCACACATTACGGAAAACAAGCGTAAGTGTAAAAATAGTAAGAAAAAGCAGAATTCTTACAACCGGCGGAAGCTTTTGAACTGGAGAAATATTTAGTTTTTCATGACCGGCAAGTTTTGCAGAAGAATTGCGTAACGAAGAAATCATGCCTGCTGCGGAATATGCGTCTTGAACCGGAAGAGCGACATTGGTGGAATGGGCATCTTGTGTGACCGAAGTTTTTTGTATAACTGGAGTGGCCTCTGCTTTCTGTTCAAAAATTTTAACTTGCGAGTCCGAAACAAGGCAGCCATTTTTAATACGGATTTCTCTGTCCGAAAAGGCAATTTCATCAGCCTTATGAGTACTAAAAAGAACCGTTTTTCCTTCGTCAGCAAGTTTTCGAAGCATTTGCATAACATTGTAGCGTGCGTAGCCATCCAATCCGGCAGTCGGCTCATCAAAAAGAACAATTTCTGAATTAAGCGCAAGAATTCCTGCAATTGCAAGCCTTCTTTGTTCACCGCCAGAAAGTTCAGAAGTATGACGGTCTGCAAATTCGGAAAAAGGAATTGAAGCCTTATCCATTGAATCTTTTACTAACGCTTTCAGTTTTTTACCTTTTACACCTTGATTTTTTGGACCAAAAGCAACGTCGTCGGCCGCAAAAGATTCAAACAAAGCGGATTCACAATTCTGCTGCACTAAAGAAGCTCTGTTTTTTGCATAAATTGTTCCAGATTCACGTTCAAGCAAACCTGCGGCAAGTTCCAGAATTGTAGATTTACCTGCTCCGGATGGTCCCGACAAAGCCGTAAGCGTTCCTTTTTGCAACGAAAAACTGATATTTTTTACGGAAGATTTTTTATCGTAAGAAAAACAAACATTATCAAACACAAGGGATGATAAAGATTCTGCATTCTCCCCTGTATTTTCTGAGTCAGAAACAGCATTTTGCTCTGCGGTAACCTTTTCAAAAACCTTAGTTCTATTTGAAGGCAAAAGTTCAGGACCACGGATTTTTTCAACAAGTTCCTCATCCTCAAAAAACGCCTTCGTTGTTCCATAAAAAATCATTCGGCCCTTTTCCATCGCAATTACATTATCAGCCTGTTTTATAGAATCAAGACTATGAGTAATATGAATAATTGTATTTCCGCTTTTGTGCCAGTAAGATAAAATTTCGTACATATTTTTGCGTGATTCTTCGTCTAGCATTGCAAGTGCTTCATCAAGAATAAGGATATCCGGCCAAATTGCAAGCATTCCGCTTACAGCAACTTTTTGAGTTTGTCCTAAAGAAAGTGCGGAAGTTGAAGAAAGCGCTTTATCGAGCATATCAGTTACGCTCAAACATTCGATTGTTCTAAGTTCAACTTCTGATTTTTTTATGCCAAGATTTTGAGGACCAAATGCAGTATCTCTGGAAACAATGCTGCTTACAAGTTGATTTTTTGGAGACTGAAATACAAGTCCAATTCTTGAACCTTCCTGAACAGTTACTTTACCTGATGATGGAAGTTCAAGTCCGCAGATAATTTTTGAAAGCGTACTTTTCCCGCTGCCATTTGCACCTACAAGTGCAGTATAAGAACCTTTTTCAATTGTAAAAGAAACGTTATCAACTGCTTTTTTTTCTGAATTAGGGTAAGAAAAAGTAATGTTTTCAACAAAAAGTGCGCTCATGCGTCATATAATAACGTAAACGAATATAAAAAAAAAGCCTGCTGAATAAGAAAGATTCTTACCCGGCAGACTTTCTTGCTACTTAAAATTTCTAACTTAGTTTTCCAATGAAATATTGATTCTAAGCGAACCTTTCTTTACGACTGGTGTATTATCTGTTTGAGTTGTATCATTACCAGCACCAGTTTTTACACCATCACTTGATTGTGTTGTATTTTTCTTAGCGTTATCCAACTGGCTTGTAAAGTTTCCGTCTGAGTCAAAATTAGAAGTCTGATTTGCACCAACTACAATTGCACCATTATTTGGGGTTTGTGTAATTTGATTTGCTGGAGTGGTTGTTTTAGCAGGTCCATTATCTGTATTATTTGAATCAGAACCACTATCTTTTGAATTATCACTTTCAGCACCGCTTTCAGGTAAATTTCCATCTGTACCAGCCTCTGCAATATCTGTTCCAGCAGTTTCTGCCCCGGTATCAGAAGCAGGTTCTTCAGCGCCAGAATCTTCATTACCAGATTCTTCGGCAACTTTATCATCAGACTCACCGCCAGATTCAGTTCCTTCAGCAGTTCCTTCTTCCTCGGATTCTTCATCCTCAGAACCTTCTTCATCTTCTTCCTTATTATTTTCTTGAGAATAAGACTTTTTACCTTCTGTATTCTCTTCGACTACAATAGCACCTTCGAGTACAGAGTTAGTTCCATCACCAAATGTAATAAAGTCGGTACCACGAACAGAAGCGACAGCAACCGCAGTTCTAGTTTTATAATCAGGAGGATCACGGTCAACGTGTGTTACTTTTGAACGAATAACTCCAGTATCAACATAAACATCAACATAATCTTTTTTTCCAGATGAGCGAAGCTGACTTAATGTAATTCGAGTAAGAGCAGCAAGAGCCATTACAGAACCATTATAATTAATTCTTGCTTCTGATTGAAATCCGGTACTAAGCATTTCTGTTTCCGAAACTTCATCACCAACTTTAAGCTGAACCCACTGATTATTTCGATTTACTTCAACCTTTCCTTTTACATAAGTAACTTTTGCAGAACCCGAAAAAGCAGGAACAGCAGAAGCAATCATGATGACAAGAACCGTAAATAATCTAGCCATTTTTTTCATAAAAACATCCCCCTTTTAGAACGCAAGAGCGGCATTAAGAGTTGCTGTGTATAAACTGTTTCCTGAATTTGAAAAATCCATATAAGCAGCAATATCACAACCTACTTTTAAATCTGTAAATATATTATAAGCAAAACTACAGCCTAACTCCAATCCTTTGTTTGAAACATCTTTTTCAAATCCAAGAACATATTTTGCATTTGCACCAAGCCAAGCTTCACCAAATGTTACAGAAAGAGTAACCTGTGGAAGAATTACACCAGAAAGCAACGGAGAATCAAAAGCTTTAGATGCAGGAATATAAGTAATACTTTGATAAGGACTAAGGAATCCATTATTTCCAGAAGCATATTCAGCACCAATAACAATCATAGTAGTTGGAATTGGGAAAATATACATCTGAATATTTGAATAGTTCATACAATTTTTAAAGTTATCAGAACCAAATGTTGTTGCAATTCTATAGAACAAAGTGTTTGCCAACGGACCAGAAAGAACAAGGTTTCCGTAATACTTATTTGATTTTGTAGGTTCAACATCTGTAAAAATATTAAAACCAAAACTAAGGCTCTGGTTATTAAAAATTACAGGCAAAACTACATTAACCATAACTGGAACATAACCGTGGCAAAGAGTATAAATCTGCTCATTTGGAGTTCCAACACTTCGGTCATCAACCATTGAAACAGAAAAGGCGTTCAAAAGACCAGTATAACCAGCATAAGCAGAAAGTCTTACAGTTGGAAGGTTATATCTCAAAGAAACACCATCAGACAATTGTGAAAAAACTGAAGATGAAACGTCAGCAACAGAGAAACGACCTACATCAAAAGAGAATTTGCCGTTTCCAGCTTTATAGTTACCAGAAAGCTTAAACATATCTGAATCAATAACATTCAAGAATGATTTTTCGCCGTTTCCAAGATCGAGAGTATATTTGTAAAAAGCTTCCGCAGAAAAAAATGTATTTTTTCCAACAGGAGTTTTTAACCAGAAATAAAGCGAATTTGACTGTTGAAGTGCAAAAGAATCAAAATTCTGTGTACTTCCCTTTGTATTATCATTAATGATTCCGCCCCATTCAACTGCAAAAGAAGCCGAAACCATAAAAAGAACGGCACAAACCGTAGATATTATTTTTTTCATTTCAGCCCCCTACTCCGTCTTCTCTGTTTTTACAGATTGATCTTCAACAACTTCAGATGAAGCATTTTCTTCAACTGGAACTTCGGCTTCTTCTTCTACTTCATCTTCAACTTCCAAAGCCATACATTCATCATCTGCACCAAATTTATTCATACAAAGAGTAAGGATATTCAAAGCCTGAGCACCCGTTAATGAAGATTTTGGATCGATATTTTCTGGAATAATCCGAACAGCTTTAAGATGTTTATAAGCATATCTTGGAGAACCATTTGTTATACGGAAAAATAATCCGCCTTTTACATTTGGCCAAATACGCATAAACATTGCGGCAACAGTTTCTGCATTTACGATATAATCAACATCAAGAAGCTCTTCTACCTGATAGTTTGCAGCCATAACTGCAACAGCCGTATCAAAAGAATCATCTTCAAAAATAAGGTTTTGCCTTACAGCTGAAAGATAACACATCTGCCCATAGGTAACTTTGTCAGTTTCCAGAATCTGGGTAATTACATCCGCAGACTGGGCATACACTCCGATTGAGAAAAGCATTAAACATAATGCATAAACGAATTTTTTCATGCTTACATTTTACAGCACAATTATATCGTTGTCTACTTTATACAAGCCATTTCTTTCTATATTTTATGGCTCATTTTTAAACAAACTTTATTTTGAAATTACTGCTTTTGTCTTCCATTTGCCGGTTTTATAGCGGATTATGCAGACAATTGCGGTGATTATCCAGGTGAGTCCGGTTGTTACCCAAATGCCCCAAAAACCCACAGGAATTTGAGTTCCAAACAAAGTGATTGCAGTAATTTTTGTGATAAATGGAGCAATTCCAATACGGCACGCAACTTCGGTAATTCCATTTATCATTGCAAAACTTGTGTCGCCACATCCATTTAAAACTGCACGCGGAACATAAATCATTCCCAGCGCAAAGTAGCAGACAGAAGTGATTTTTAATGCCGTATGACCGATTTTTACAACTTCGGGTTCGCCTTTTACAAAGAAATTTACAATCGCTCCACCAAAGAAATAGAAAATCGGAAGAATCAAAAGTGAAAAAATTAAAACTATTACGGTTCCGCGGTGGAAGCCCTTTTTTACACGCTGAATATCGCCGGCACCAAGGTTTTGCCCCGAAAAATTGGTGATTGCCGCGCCTATTGAACTGAACGGCTGCTGAACCAGTTGCTCAATTCGCATGGAAATTGTGTACGCCGCCATTACAGTTTCTCCAAAAGTATTTACAACGCCCTGCAAAACCATCATCGAAACTGCAATCATAGAACTTTGGAGAGCAATTGGAACACCAAGCTTAAACGAACGTGCAATAATCTGATTCTGAGGCTTTAATTCTTCTTTACTAAGACGGAAATATTCAATTTTTTTGTACGCGTAAATCAAACTTGCAAATGCCGAAACTGCCTGAGCAATTACAGTAGCAACGGCAACTCCAAGAACGCCCCACTTAAATTTAAGAACGAACAGAAGGTCAAAAACAAGATTTACAATGCTGGAAAGAATTAAAAAATAAAGCGGAGTTTTTGAATCACCCAGGGCACGCAAAACCGATGCAACGCCATTATAAAAAGCAACAAAAATTATACCAAAACAGGTTACGCGCATATAAAGCACGGAATTTGGCAGAATGGATGGCGGACAATGCAAAAGTTTTAGGATGAACGGACAAATCAAAAAAGCAAAAACGCCAACTACAACAGAAGCCGCGCTCAAAACGTAAATAGAGTTTCCGATTGTAGCACGAACAAGTTTTTCATTTTTTGCACCAAAATATTGAGCTACAACAATTCCAATTCCAATTGCAAGCCCCGAACTAAGCGAAAAACAAAAGAAATTCATTGAACCGCAAGTACCAACTGCCGCAAGTGCATCAGGTCCTACAAAGTTACCGACGATTACAGAATCTACCATATTATACAGCTGCTGAAAGATGTTTCCTATTAAAAGAGGCACAGAAAATGTAAGAATGTGCTTTGTTGGACTGCCAACTGTCATATCAGTAATGTTTGATTTCATGCCCTGCATAATAGCGTTTTTTAAATTTTTTAATATGTATTTTGTTCTTGTTTTATTGAATGATTCTCTACAATTCCCTATATAGGATTTAAAATTTATGATATAATTTAGGAATGGCTGATTATCACGATTTTCCGGCGGCTCCAGAAGGAACTCCGGTTGCAAATTTTGTTCATCTTCACGTTCACTCAGATTATTCTCTTTTGGATTCCTGCGCCACTTTGGATAAACTTGTAGCAAAGGCAAAAAGTCTTAATATGCCCGCGCTTGCACTCACCGACCACGGAAACATGTTTGGTGCGCTAAATTTTGAAAAACTTTGCCACGTTAATGGAATAAATCCGATTGTTGGAGAAGAATTTTACGTTGCTTACGGCAGCCACTTAGAAAAAAATGATGTTCCTTACAGCCACAAGGGCGAAGAAGGTGACCGTCATGCTCATTATTTCCACCTTATTCTGCTTTGCGAAAATCAAAAAGGCTACGAAAACATGTGCTGGCTTTCTTCAACGGCTTTTACAGAAGGACTTTATTACGGAAAACCGCGAATTGACTGGGAACTTCTGGAAAAATATCACGAAGGATTAATCTGCTGTTCGGCTTGTATTCAGGGTGAACTTCCACAAATGCTCTTAGCCGGAATGGATTCCGAAGCCCGCGAACTTGCATTAAAATATAAAAATCTTTTTGGCCCGGATCATTATTACATCGAAATTCAAGACCACGGAATTCCTGACCAGAAAATTGTTGCAGAAAAACTGATTAATCTTGCACACGAACTTGATATTCCTCTTGTTGCCACTAACGATGTTCACTATGTAGAAAGAGAAGATGCAATTGCTCAGGATGCATTGCGCTGTATTGGATTTAAAAATCTTCTTCATGAAAAACATGCAAAAATGGGCGGTGATGAAGACCTTGATAACTGGTATTTTAAAACTGAAGACGAAATGCGAGCTTTGTTCCCACAGTGTCCGGAAGCTTTTGACAATACAATTAAGATTGCAAATATGTGTAATCTTACTATTAAACAGTACTCAACGCCGGAATTGAAAGAATGTTTGCCGCGATTTGAACTCCCAAAAGAATTCCAGACTCACGGAGACGATTACCAGAGCGACCAGAATGATTATGTAAAATATCTTGTAGAAGAAGGATTAAAAAAACGTTACAAGGAAATTACACCCGAAATCCGACAGCGTGCCGACTACGAAATGAACACAATCTTTAGCATGGGATTTTCGGGCTACTTCTTAATTGTATGGGAATTTATTAACTGGTCAAAATCTCTTTACGACCCGGTTCACAAATGCCCTAAACATTACATTCCAATCGGGCCTGGGCGAGGTTCGGGAGCAGGTTCTCTTGTTGCCTATGCCATGACAATTACCGATATTGACCCGTTCCGCTACGGATTGATTTTTGAACGATTTTTGAACCCTGAACGTGTATCCATGCCTGATTTTGACGTTGATATGGACTTCGATTTTAGGCAGGAGATTATCCAGCATACGCGCGATTTGTATGGTGACGCGAACGTTGGTCATATTGTAACCTTTGGTACTCTTAAGCCAAAAAACTGTATTGCCGATGTAGGACGAATTCTTGGAATTCCACTTGCTGAAGTAAACATGCTTAAAAAATGTATTCCTGAAAGTCCAAAAGCAAAACTAAAAGACGCATTCTCTGAACCGACAGAAAAAATGCCGGATGGCGGTCAGCTTATTCCATACAAAGATGATCCACGCTACCAGGAACTTTTTGACCTTGCATTCCGTCTTGAAGGTGTAAAACGTAACACTGGTTTGCATGCTTCGGGAATGGTAATTGGTTTAACTCCGCTTCCAAACTGGGCTCCGGTATTTAAAGACCCAAAAACCGGCGAAGTTGGCGTTCAGTACACAATGGATATTATTGAACCTTGTGGACTTGTAAAATTCGACTATCTTGGATTAAAAACGCTTTCTCTTATCCGTTATGCAGAAGCAATCATAAATAAACACCGCCCGAAAGGAACTCCTGAATTTGTTACTGCAAACGTAAGCGAAACCGACGAAAAAACCTTTGACCTTTTCTGCCGTGGTGATTCAGTTGCAGTTTTCCAGTTTGAATCTCCTGGTATGCAGAAAATTTTGCGTGAATGTAAACCGCGAACTATTGAGGAACTTGTTGCCTTGAACGCGCTTTATCGTCCAGGTCCACTTGATTATATTCCTAAATATATAGAAGGAAAATGGAAACCTGAAACAATTGATTATCCTGACCCGTCACTTGAAGGCTTGCTTAAAGAAACTTACGGTGTAATGGTTTACCAGGAACAGGTAATGAAGGTTGCCCAGATTATTTCGGGATTCAGTCTTGGTGGAGCAGATATGCTTCGTCGTGCCATGGGTAAGAAAAAACTTGACGTTCTTATGAAAAAGAAGGAAGAGTTTATTGCGGGTGCGGTAAAAAATGGCCATACGGAAGAACACGCAGGTGAAATTTTTGAAATCATGATTCCTTTTGCGGGATACGGATTTAACAAGTCACATGCAGCAGCTTATTCAGTCCTGGCATATAGAACGGGCTGGCTAAAAGCTCACTACCCTGCTGAATTTATGGCTGCAAACCTTACAAACGAAATTACTTCTACCGACGGACTTCCTTTTTATATAGAAGAAGCGCGTAAAATGGGAGTTCCAGTTGATGCTCCTGACGTAAACCGTTCCGATGTAATTTTTGACGTTGTTGATGGCCGCATAGTCTTTGGTTTAAAAGGAATTAAAGGCATGGGTGAAGCAGCCGCTCAAGCAATCGTAAATGAACGCGAAAAGAATGGAAAATTCACTTCGTTCATGGACTTTATAAAACGTGTTGGGGCCCTTGTTGAAAAAGATGAAGAAGGCCGCGAAAAAACTCTTGTAAACAAAAAAGCAATTGAAGTTCTTATAAAAACTGGTGCATTTGACCACGTTGGCGAAGAAGAAGGCAAAGTTCTAAACCGTCCGACACTTCTTGCAAATATGGAAGCTGCAATGGATTATGTTTCTGATGTGCTGGAAGATAAAAAGAAGGGACAGGGAGATTTGTTCGGTGATTTGGGAGAAGAAGAACAAAGCTACACCGATTATAAATTCCACATTCTTGAAAATCTTCCGCAGATGGAACTTTTGAATCAGGAAAAAGAATGCATTGGTTGTTATGTAAGCGGACATCCTTTAGACAGTTACAAAAAAGCAATTGAACATTCAGTAACTTTGCGCGCTTCAAACATAGACCGAATTGCAGCCGAAGAAAAAGCCGCAAAAGAAGCAATGCAGGCAAGCGGAGCAAAATTCTACCAGATGCGAGATGCCGGAAAAACTTACATCGCTCTTGGAATGCTCAACGGAATCCGTCAAATTACAACAAAAAAAGGGGCTCAGATGGCCTTTGCAAAATTAAACGATTATGACGGACAAATTGACTGTACGTTCTTCCCAAATACATGGGAACAGCTAAAAACACAAATTGAAGACGGCGGAATTTACGCACTTCGCGGCAAAGTTGACGGAATGCGCGACACACCTTCTTTCTTGGTTGACGCAATAGAAAATGCCGCAGATTTGGAAACCCGTTCCGCAAAATCAGTTCATCTTTTAATGGACGAAAAATTCTCAAGCGCAGCCGCACTTTCAGAATTAAAAGATTTTTTATTTGATGGTTTCGGTAATTGTTCAGTATATTTTCATATAAAGGTAAATAATAATCCGTTCATCATCAAGGCAAACGACCAGATAAGCGTTTCTGCCGCAGAAGAATCCTTAAAAAAATTAAAGGATTTATCTTTTGTAAAAGATGTATGGTGCGAGTAAGCCTAAAATCGTAGAGGCGTTAAAAACAAAGCTGCGACAGCAGGTTTGTTTAGCCTCATCGATAAGATGGCTCAAGCGGCGAGACTATGCGAGCCGCCTAAAATCGAGTTGCCTTTCTTTGGAGGTTTTATGTCACTTTTTTCTCTTATTTTTGGAATTCTTTCTTCAATAATTTCAATTTATTCCATGCTTTGTCTTGCGAATATCATCCTTACCTGGATTCCAGCTGCCCGTTACACAAAAGTTGGACAGTTTCTATGCGCAATCACAGATCCGTATCTTAACTTTTTTAGGAAATTAGGATGGTTTCAGTTTGGAAACGTCAATTTTTCGCCAATTCTTTCGATAGGACTTTTGAGTTTAGTCGGCTCAACTTTTGCACAAATCTCCAGAGCAGGAAGACTTGATATTTCAAGTTTTTTACAGGGAATTGTAGGCCTTTTATGGCAGATTATTTTTGGAATCGGAATCATTGTTTTTCTGCTTGCCTTAATCCGCCTGATTGTTTTAGTTATGAAAAACGGAGTTACACCTTATAATTCACCGTGGAATCATGTTGATGCAATTTTAAGTCCGTTCTGCTACAAATTTTCGCTTCCATTTGCAAAAATTTCAAAAAAGACATTCAGCTACAGAACAGCTCTTGCGGTTACTGTAATTGCAATGGCTTTTGCTCTTGCGGCGACTTACGTTTTCTTAGGATTCCTCACTTATCTTTGCAAACAGATTCCGTTCTAAGGATTTTCAAAAAATTGCAAATAAGGTACAAAATTGAAGCTAGATGATATAAAAACGCCGGTTTCTTCAATTTCGGGAATCGGTCCACAGCTTACAAAACTTCTCGCAAAACAAAATGTCTTTACAGTAGGCGATTTGCTTCAATATTATCCACGTGATTACGAAGACCGCACAAAAAAAATCACGCTGAATCAGTTTAGATTGGGAAAAGTTCACACGGTTGCGCAGGTTATGGGCCAGGAATGGTTCGGCTACGGCACAATGAAAACACTCAAACTGATTATAAATGATGGAACTGCAACTGCCGAACTTATTTGTTTTAACCGCGCATTTTTAGAACACGTTTTAATCCCCGGCACTCTGATTTCACTCACTGGAAAATTTGAAATTAAATATGGTCATTTACAAAGTACAGCTTTTGAAGCCACAAAAATGGATTTAGAAAAAGACGTACCCGAAGAATTTAGAAATCACATAAAAGAATTCCGCTTTGATATGATTCAGCCACTTGATTGCGTTGTTATTCCAGTTTATCCGCTCACAGAAGGATTAACACAAAAAGCACTTTCAAAGGCAATTGCAAAAGCTTTACAACAATACGACCACGGAATTGAAGAAGAAATTCCAGTTGAATTACGTGAAAAACACAAACTGATGTCAAAACAAGATGCCGTTCGTCTTATTCATCAGCCACAGACAATTTTTCAGGCACAACTTGCACGGAAAACGCTTGCCTACGAAGAATTATTTCTTTTTCAAAAAGTGATTTTGGAACGCGCAGAAAAAAGAAAGGGAACTCTAAGCAACACGAACGCGCCCCAACCGCCACAAATTGACGATAACCAAAAACTACTCGCCGGTTCGTCACAATTCCCACAAATTGATGAAAACACATTTATAAAAGACCTTTCTCCGCTCCAAAAAAAGCTTCTTGAATCTTTACCTTTCAAACTCACTCCCGACCAGCAGAAAGTTATTCACGAAATGAACGTAGAAATTGACCGAAGCTACACCGAGCGCGAACACATTTTAAATCAACTTGAAAAAGACCTCCCAGCACCAACACATCCATCTTTTACAATGTCACGACTTTTGCAGGGCGACGTTGGTTCTGGAAAAACGCTCGTTTCTTTTTTTGCTTGTCTTCGCATCATCAATTGGAAAGGACAATGTGCTTTGATGGCTCCAACAGAACTACTTGCACGCCAGCACGCAGAAAATGCCGCAAAACTTTTAGAACCACTTGGAATCCGAACCGCATTTTTGACAGGAAATATAAAAGCCGCCGGCCGAACTCAACTTTTGCGAGCACTTAAGGATGGAGAAATTGACATTGTAGTAGGGACACACGCACTTTTTTCGAACAATGTTGCATATAAAGACTTGCAGCTTGCAGTAATTGATGAACAGCATCGTTTTGGAGTTCAGCAGAGGCAGGCAATTATAGAAAAAGGACGCTACACAGTTCATGGAACACCACAAGAAGGCACGTTAAATGGCACAAATGACTCTTCCGCCACCAGCGTTTTCACCTTTGAGCCGAATCTTTTGATGATGAGTGCAACCCCAATTCCGCAAAGTCTTGCACTTACACTTTTTGGGGACCTTGATGTTTCTACAATCCACACAAAACCGCTCGGTCGCAAAGAAATTACAACTTATCTTGTAAAAGAAGGCAACGAAACAAACGCCTACGAAGCAGTGCGGAAGGAACTTGAAAAAGGTCGGCAGGCATATTTTGTTTACCCCGCAATCGACAGTGATGAAAACATAAAATCGGCAGAACGGGCATTTGCTCATTTAAGCGAACATATTTATCCTCAATATAAAACTGCCCTTCTCCACAGCAAAGTTGACGAAGAAGAACAAGTCAGGATTTTGCGTGATTTTCGCGACGGAAACATTCAGGTTTTGGCGGCAACAACAGTAATTGAAGTTGGAGTTGATGTTCCGAATGCAACATGCATGGTAATTGAACAGGCTGATCGTTTTGGAATGGCACAGCTTCATCAGTTACGCGGACGTGTTGGTCGTGGCAGTGAACAATCCTTCTGTTTTTTAATTTACAGCAAAGATATTACGGAAACCGGAATTGAACGCATGAAAGCCCTTCGCCAGAGTACGGATGGATTTTATATTGCCGAACAGGATTTAAAAACGCGCGGTCCTGGAGAATTAAACGGAACCTTACAGGCAGGAGCTTTGGAATTCCGCATTGCAGATCTTAGTCAGGATTCAAAACTTTTGGAAGAAGCCCGTGCAGATTTAATTGCATTGATGAAAAAATAAAACAACCAGGAGTGGCGGCAAATTCTAAAAAAAAATGGCGGCTGGAACTTCCAAAACCGCCATTTTTTTTATGCAGCCATATAAGAAGCAAGTTTTCTTGCACGGGTTGGGTGCTGAAGTCTTATGATTGCGTGTTTTTCAATCTGACGGATTCTTTCTTTTGTAAGATTGCATTCATCACCAACTTCTTTAAGAGACATTGGTTTTACACCATTTAAGCCGTAGCGTAAACGGATAACTTTTGCTTCGTTAGGGCGAAGAGTTTCAAGAACATTGTCGATGTCTTTTTTCATGAACTGTTCCATTACAACTTCGTCAGGACGGTTGAAAACTTCATCTTCACAGAAATCTGCAACCTGAGTATGGTCGTTATCTGAATTATTTACGTCTGCATCCAAAGAAACCATATCGCGTGAAATATTTACCATTTCGCGTACGTGAGAAGGTTCCATATTGAGCATTTTTGCAATTTCTTCAAATTCCTGTGATTCGGTTTTGTTTCCAGCTACAACTTTGCGTGCGTGTTCAATTCTTACAAGTTCATTAGCACGGTTCAAAGGTAAACGGATTGCACGGCTCTTTTCGCAGATTGCTTTAAGAATACTCTGACGAATCCACCAGACTGCATAAGAAATAAAGTGATAGCCTTTTGAAACATCAAATTTTTCGATTGCATTAAGAAGACCAATATTTCCTTCGCTGATAAGATCGTTCAAATCCAATCCGTGATTCTGGAACTGTTTTGCAACTTTTACGACAAAACGAAGATTTGCTTTTACAATTTTATCTTTTGCAAGTTTGTCGCCAGCCTGAGCCTTTTTTGCAAGCTCAACTTCTTCTTCGTGAGTAAGCAAAGGAAGCTTATTAATTTCTTTAAGATACATTGCCAAAACTTCATCATCGTGTGCCATACAGGTCTCCTTGAATTGAAATATACACTATATATTTAGCATATTTCGTGCCAAGTTATCATTTTTACACATTTTTTTTCGTATTTTTTTGATTTTATTTGAAATTTTTATTGGATAAAAAAGAGTTTTTAAGGGAAATTGAAGATTTTTAGTCTATTTTTGGAGATACACGATGATTTTCTAAGATAAAACTTCAACTATATGTGGGATAAATTGGCTCAAAAGGGATTTTTGCAAATAAAACTGGTAAATTTTGACACAGTGAATAAATAGGCAGGATTTTTTGTATCATTTTGACACATAAAATCCTGCCTATATTAATTAGGACATTCCGCGGATTA
>JAILCM010000109.1 GCA_024680155.1 Treponema sp. | reverse complement strand
AGCATTTTCTAATGATGAATCGGTGTAAAGACCTTGTATAATCGAAGTATTTTTTCGTATCATTGGAACTTTTACATCCCGATTAGGTACAGCTTCAATAGTCTGCAACAAGGTTGTTCCATCATAAATTTTTACATTTACTCGAGGACCTTTTACATAGTAGATATTTTTTACTCTTACATCAGTATAATATGTTTGTACATTAATTCCATTAGTATTTATGTTCTGAACATTCGAAGCGCTCGTGAATGTTTTACTTAACAGTTCTGTTTCGCCTGCACCAAGGTTGTAGTTAACATAGCTATCAAAACCAGAACTAGATATTCTTAAAGAATCGCTTCTATCGATACTACTCTCATTTTTTGTTTCAAAATACAAGGTATCACCAATGTCAAAAGTAATGTCCTCTGGAATTTGTAACTGTATATAATATGCATCACATTCTAACAAATTCGTAGCTTCTACAAACTTTGCATAAACTGTTATATCACCTGGCTTATCGAATTTGCATTCTTCTGTACATTCTTTGTCTGTACACCAGCCAACAAACAAATAGCCTTCTTTTTTAGGAGTATAAGAAATGCCTTTTCCAAAAATATATTCTGATTTACCAATTTCCTTATCACCATCCATTAATGTAGCATTGTAGTAAATTGACATGTCTGGAACCATAAATGCAAGGAAGTTTACAGGCTCTCCATCTGGTTTTAATTCATAACCATTTTCTGTAGTTGGAGCATATGGGAAACTGATTTTACCATTACCATTCATCCAATAATTGAATTCTGATTTTGCTGCATTTTTTACATAAGGACTATTCGTTGGTTCCTTTATTGAATCACCATAATTAATTACTATAGTTTTAAATTTAAATGTCAGATTTTCTTCTTTACCATCTTCAGATTTAACTGTCCAAACATATTCAATTTCTTCACCTGGAACATCATCAAATTCAATTCCAGAAACATTATAAACATTATTATAATAGAAGTTTGGATCAGTAATTACATATACCTTTTGAACTTCTCCACCCCAGTCGTCTTCAGTATGTGCAAAATCGTTCATCTGGAAATAAACAGTATCGTTATAAGTATAACCTGCAACTTTGATATATGTATGAATTCGTCCCCAATATTTATGGCCAGACATTAAATTATTTACTCTTTCAAAATTCTGCCAGCTTGGAAGTTGCTTCTGCAAATCTAATTCACCTTTTCCATCATCCCAGAGAATTGTATCGTAAACCCAAGTTTGCCAAGCACCGTCACGGTAGAAATCGAACTTAGTTCCTGTTTTAAGAATCTGTACTTTTTCATTTTTTGTAAATTCTGGAGTACCAATTCTTTTAAGAACTTTATCTTTTGTAAGTTCAGCTTTAAGATCTTCTCTATTTGTTGATTGATATTCACCAAGTCCGCCGGTAGCTGTTATAGTTATGAATTCTTCGTACATAGTCCAGTTTGTACAACTAGCTCTTACACGGAAGTTATATTCTTTTCCTTCTTCAACAAACGGATAAGTAAGTTCCCAAGAATCCCATGCACTAGATGATTTTTTCCAATCCTGATGCATATACATATCTGCATCAATATCTTGAATTTCTATTACAGCCTGTGCACTGTTTGAATATTCATTTGAAGAAATATTACTTAAAATTGTTCCAGAAAACTTAATACCTTTTTCTGTTGCAACTGCCGAAACATAAGTTAGTTTTTCAGCTCCACCAGTAGAAATTCCTTCCAAATCATTTCCGTCCTGACCGTCTTTTCCATCTTCACCAGCCGATCCTGAACCTGCAAGAATTTTCCAAGTCTTTTCTATATAAATATAAGAATTTCCATCTGTAGAATTAAAATATGCGTCATAAGTTTTTGGCTCTTCAATTTCTTTTACATCCTTAAAAGTTCCAAGCCAATTAATGCTTAATCCGTCAACGCCATCTTTACCATCAGTTCCATCTGTACCATCTTTTCCATCATTTCCAGTTAGAAGTTCTTTTTTAATATCCTCAACTTTAAGATTGATATTTGAAGCGGTTGCAGTTTGTCCTGCTGATGTGCTAACTTTTTCGGTAATAAAATATTTGAATGTTCCATAAACAACAACAAGATTGTAATCAGTACCAGCTGGAACATCGGCAAGTGTGTATTCTCCTTTTTCGTTTGTAACATCAACTATACCTGTGCCAGGAATTATTACAAGGAAGCCTGACTTATCTAAATCCGTTGTATCAAGAATGATTTTTCCGCTAATTTTTCCGGTTGCTGTAAGCTGCAAATCTTTTACAGTTACTGTTCTACCAGCTAAAACTGTTACATTTGTTTGAATTGCCTTTTCTGCTGAATTTGAAGAGCTTGCAGAAACAGTATAAGTTCCTGGGTCCAAATCTGCAAATGAATAATGACCATCTGCAGAAACCGTCGTACTTGCTAAAACATCCGACTTTTCGATTGTAACAACAATATCTGAATTGTCGCTACTGTTGGAATAAACAACTTTTCCGTTTATGAGACCTGGTTCTGATAACTTTTCATCGCCAGTTATTCCAGAACATCCCACAAACATAAGGGCCATTGCGAATGCGACTACGGCACCCACAACCTTGAACACTTTCTTCATTACTTCCTCCATTTAGAAAAAACAATTATTTATATATAAATATTTTATCCCAGCTCAAGTATTATTGCAAATATTTTAATATATTTTTGTTATATTTTTAAATTTTTCGTTATTTTTTAATATTTTTCCATTCAATTTTAGATTTGATTTCCGTTTTTGTTTCTTTTTTGCCTATATTAAGTGCAGGGGGATTAGATGATTTTGATGATGATTTTTGTGCGGTTGGCTGGATTGGTACGTTTGCTTTGTGTGCGGGGAATCGGATTTATGCGTGATGTTTTGAAAAAAATAACGCGAATTTTGATGTGCACCTGCGGATTGGGATTTTTGATGTGTCTGTTGGGATGCGGAACTAATTTTGGAAAATTGGGGATGGATTCTGGAGTTGAGCTTGTTACCTGGAACGTGCAGACTTTCTTTGATTCTACTAAGGATGGATGCGAGTATGACGAATTCAAGAAGAGCGGAAACTGGAGCAAAGAGAAGTATCTTGAACGGTTAAACAGACTTTGCGACGCTATTACGGAATTGGATGCTGACGTGTTTGTTTTTGAAGAAATCGAAAACGAGGCTGTTATTCAGGATATTTGCAATCAACTTGCGGGTCGGAACTGGAATGTTGCAAAAAATTGGAATTATTCTTGTTTTGCCAAACAAAAAGGAACTGCTATCGGCTGTGCTGTTTTGTCCAGATTTGAACTTTCACAAATGAAAGTGCATGATTTGGATGTACAAATTCATTCGAAAAATCAACCTGGCATGCGTTATTTGATGCAAGTGAATGTGGATACTGGTAGCGAGAGTTTTGTACTGATGGTTTGTCATTGGAAGTCTAAATCTGGCGGTTCAGAACAGACTGAAATTTGGCGGGACTGGAACGAATCTGTACTTGCTACGCAACTACAACGAACGCTTGAATTGGATGACGTTGGAAGACTGCCGGTGGTAATTTGCGGAGATTTTAACAGGGATGTAAGAGAATTTATTCTATGCGAGAATGCGGATGCACGTACAAACGCTGACGTGGAAATTGATTCGGCGAACATTCTGTTAAGAGGTGCCGGGATTAAACAAAAAGTAAAAGTGACCGTCTATTCACCTTGGTTCACTGACGACGGCGAACTTTTTTGTAATATGGGCAGCTACTTTTACAAGAATAACTGGGAATATATTGACCAGATTTTTTGTGTGGGTAGCGTGCGTATTACAGATTTTAGTCCCTGTACGAATGGTCCGTGGGTTACCAGCGGTGGAATTCCTTTTTTGTACAAAGTGTACAACGGCAACGGTTACAGCGACCATTTGCCGTTGAAGTGCAGATTAGTTTTTAAGCCTTAATCGGGATACCGCAGTCAGGGATAAAAACGCATGTATCCAGTTTGCGAACGCAAACTGGAAGCGCACCCAGTATTATTGTTTTACTGGGATACCGCATTCAGGGTGCGCTACTTCCCAGGCTTCTGCTAATCTAAGGATTTTTGCTTCGTCGAACATTTTGCCGGCAAACTGCATTCCTACTGGCATTCCGTCTGAAGATTTTTTTCCGGCTGGAACTGAAATTGAAGGTATGCGGGCAAGGTTTACAAAGGTTGTATACAAATCCGAAAGGTACATTTCGAGAGGGTCATCAACTTTTGAACCAAGCTTAAATGCAGCAGTAGGACAAGTTGGACAAAGAATAATGTCGTATTTTTCAAAAAGGGCTGCAACTTCTTTCTGGATTCTGGCACGAACTGTCATGCCTTTTTTGTATGTATCGCCAGAGAACTGTTCAGACAAAACGTAGTTACCAATAATGATTCGTCGTTTTACTTCAGGTCCAAAACCTTCGGAACGTGTGTCTACATAAAGTTCATCGTAACCTTTCTGGTTATCTACACGGCGACCGTAGCGGATTCCGTCAAAACGACTGAGGTTAGAAGCAGCTTCTGAAAGTGCAATTACGTAATAAGCAGCAATTGAAGCATCCAGAATTGGAAGGTCAACTTCTTCGATTTTTGCACCTTTTGATTCAAACCAGGCACGAGTTTCGGCAAAGATTTTTACAACTTCAGGGTCAGCACCTTCAGTCTTCATAAACTGAACTGGAATTGCAACTTTAAGCTGTTTAAATTCTTCGTCAGAAAGTGCAGTCAAGTTTTTGATTTTATCTACATTTGGTAAATCGGCAGATGTGTCATCATACATATCAACGCCGCACATTAAAGAAAGAGGTTCTGCAATGTCTGCTGGTGTGTGGCCAAGAATACCAACCTGATCCAGACTTGAACCGTAAGC
>JAILCM010000036.1 GCA_024680155.1 Treponema sp. | reverse complement strand
AGCACCAGATCCTGTTCGTGGACAAGTTGTAAAGGCAACAATCATTCTTGCAAAAGGTTATGAACCAAGCGAAGAACTTGTAAAAGACATTCAGAACTTTGTAAAAAAGACCACTGCTCCATATAAATATCCTAGAATTGTAGACTTTGTAAAAGAATTGCCCAAAACAATCAGCGGCAAAATTAAACGCAAGGATATAAAATAAGCCTAAAATCGAAGAACCGTTAAAACGCAAGCTGCGACAGCAGGTTGCGTTAGGTTCATCGATAAAATGGCTCAAGTGGCGAGACTATGCGAGCCACCTAAAATCGAAGAAATAATATTATGGATAAACAACGTGCAGCAAACAATCGCACTCTCACCTTGCTTCCCGATGAAATTGAACCGTTAAAGGCAAAACTTCTGACGGAAGAAAAGGTCAGTGTGATTACCGATAAATCACAAATCATAAATAAAACACTCAACGGCGATGTAATTAAATTACTTGATTATATCCCGGATGAGTTTGCAGACCTTATAATTATTGACCCGCCCTATAATCTTACAAAAGATTTCAACGGAATGAAATTTAATTCCCGCACTGATGAAAGTTATGATGATTATCTTGCAACCTGGTTTCCAAAAGTCTGCCAGAAACTAAAAAATAATGGGTCGCTTTATATTTGTGGCGACTGGAAATGTACTTCATCTTTGCAAAGAGCTGTCGAAAAAGAACTTACAATTATGAACCGAATTACCTGGCAGCGTGAAAAAGGTCGTGGTGCAAAAAACAACTGGAAAAACGCCATGGAAGATATCTGGTTTGCCGTTAAAAATCCCAATGACTATTATTTTAATGTTGATGCTGTAATGCAAAAACGAAAAGTGATTGCTCCATATAAAGTAGATGGAAAACCAAAGGACTGGAAAGAGGAAGAATCCGGCAATTTCCGTCTTACATATCCGTCCAATTTTTGGGATGATATTTCAATTCCTTTCTGGTCCATGCCCGAAAATACCGACCATCCAACCCAAAAATCCGAAAAACTCTATGCAAAATTGATTTTAGCTTCATCAAAACCCGATAACATTATTTTTGATCCATTCTTAGGCAGCGGAACTACCAGCGTTGTCGCAAAAAAATTAGGTCGACGTTACTGTGGAATTGAATTAAATCAAGAATATTGCCTCTGGACCGAAAAACGCCTAGCCCAAGCCGATTCCGACAAATCTATTCAAGGCTATGTAGACGGAGTTTTCTGGGAAAGAAACTCGTTAAACGCGCAGAAAAAAGGATAATTTTTGCAATAAAACTTAGTTTATATGCCGAAACAGGGCACTCTAAAGCTTAAAGCCTTAACTTCGTCGTTTTTAGGTTTTGTATTAAAATCTAAATATAAAAAAGCCACAATCTATTTAGACTGTGGCTTTTTTTGCAACTTTAGTTACTCCGTATGCTACGCTCATTATCGAGTTTCTTTACGGGAACTCGCATTAGTTAGAGTGTTGCTCCTGGAATTGCTTTGTCAAATTCAGGATTTCCATGGTGATATGTTGGCAAAATCTTTGGAGAAACTGCGTCGCCTTCAATCTTTGCAGCTGCTCTTTCTTTTTCAAAGTCTTTTACGTGCTGGAGGCTGAGCTTGTCGCTGAGTTTAATGTTCTTGAACATCTTTCCAGCTTCGATTCCAGCTTCACGTCCGAATACAACTACGTCGAGGAGTGAGTTACCCATCAAGCGGTTTGTACCGTGAACACCACCAGAAGCTTCACCTGCAACGAGGAGGTTAGCAACGTTAGTGTGGCAGGTCTTGTCAATTTCAACACCACCGTTCTGATAGTGGAGTGTTGGGTAAACAAGAATTGGTTCCTTGCGTATATCGATTCCGTACTTAATGAACATGTTGTACATAGCAGGAATTGATTTAAGGATTGTTCCTTCTCCGTGAATCATTTCAATCATTGGAGTATCAAGCCATACAGCATCCTGTACATCATTATGAACACCACGGCCTTCACGCACTTCACGGATAATACCAGAAGCGTTTACGTCGCGTGTTTCAAGTGGATGAATGTAAACTTCACCGTCTTTATTGATAAGTTTAGCTCCAAGAGAGCGAACCTTTTCTGTTACAAGTTTACCAAGAATCTGAGTTGGGTAAGCAGCTCCAGTTGGGTGATACTGCAAAGAATCCTGATAAAGGAGTTTTGCACCAGCGCGGTAAGCCATTACAAGACCGTCGGCTGTAGCACCGTAATGGTTAGAAGTTGGGAATCCCTGATAGTGCATACGTCCAGCTCCACCAGTTGCAATAATTACAACCTTAGCCTTAGCAATGCGGATTTCTCCAGTTTCAATGTTCATAAGAACAGCACCAGCAGCTTCGCCCTTGTCGTTCTTAATGATTTCGATAGCAGCAGTGAAGTCTACTACAGTAATCTGATCAGCGCGGTTGAAAGTTTCATCGCGGAGTGTACGCATGATTTCTGCACCAGAGTAGTCTTTACAAGCGTGCATACGTTTGCGACTTGTTCCACCACCGTGTGTTGTTACCATTGTACCATCTGGCATTTTGTCGAATTCAACACCAAGGTCGTTTAACCATTTAATTACAGATGGAGCTTTATTTACGAGTGTAGAAACCAATTCTGGTTTTCCGTCAAAGTGTCCGCCACCAAAAGCGTCAAGGTAGTGCTGAGCAGGTGAGTCATTTGGCTTATCTGCTGCCTGGATTCCACCTTCAGCCATCATTGTGTTTGCGTCACCGACACGGAGTTTTGTTACGAGAAGAACTTTTGCTCCTGCTTCAGAAGCCATGATTGCAGCTGATGTACCAGCTCCACCACCACCAATTACGAGAACGTCTGATTCGTAGTCAATGTGGTTAAGATCAATCTTCTCTGGTTCAAGGCGTGGTTTTGCCTGAAGCATTTCTGCGAGTTCGATTGGAGCTTTCTGTCCCTTGTTTGGACCAATTTTAAGTTCTGTGAACTGTTCCTTAATGCGGTCAGGATGGAATTTCAAGAGAAGATCGTCCTTCTGTTCTGCAGTAAGACGAGCATGTTCAAATTTAAGGTTTTCTTCGCGTTTTTCAGCTACGATTTTCGCAGCATCGTCAAGGTAATTTCCGTACATATTCGTCTCCTTCCTTATTTTTCAATCTCGC
>JAILCM010000021.1 GCA_024680155.1 Treponema sp. | reverse complement strand
CTTGTTTATAGATGCATCAAACTGAGTGATTGGACCAATTCCGCTTTTTCCAGCCTTAATTCCAGCCCAAGTTTCTTCAACAGTATTTCCAAGAGGAGTTATAGCTCCCATTCCAGTAATTACAACACGTCTTTTTTCCATAATTATTTCCTTATAAATTTCCTAAACTTTCAGCAGAATTAATTGCAACACAATTTGCTGTTTCGCTGAATCCAGATTTTCCCCAGAGACCAGACAAAACTGCTCCAACGCCTGGTTCAATCAATTCCCATTCATCGCCGCTTGCTTTAATCAAATCATTCAAAACAGCTTCTTCACTTGTCCAGCGAACAGGATTTGTAAGATGAAGTACAGCGTTCTTTTTAATTTCTTCGCCGTCTTTTGCTTCTTTACCAGTTACATTACTGAACAAAGTTTTATCAGGATTATTGAATTTTACACCTGCGATTGCTTTTTCAAAATTGTCAGCGGCTTCCTGCATCAAAGGACTGTGGAAAGGTCCTGCAACCTGAAGTCTCAATGCGCGGCGGGCACCTGCTTCTTTTGCTTTTGCTTCAATCTGAGTAAGAGCATCAGCAGTTCCACTAACTACAGTCTGAACTGGGCTGTTCAAGTTTGCGGCATAAGCATTTTCAATACCGTTTGCAAGTTCTTCAACCTGTTCTGGAGAAAGTCCGATTACAGCAGTCATTCCTGGTGCGTGACCTTCGTTTGCTTTTGCAATATTTTCGCAAGTTGCCTGCATAATAAGTCCGCGTTCACGAACAACTTTAATTACATCTTCAAAACTCAAAACTCCTGCAGCGTACAAAGCCGGGAATTCACCAAGAGAAAATCCCATTGCGGCGCTTGGTTCAATACCTTTTGTTTTTAAAACAGCCATAACTGCAAGAGAAGCAGTTGTAATTGCAAGCTGACTGTTATCACTGCGGCTCAAAGTTGCAGCATCACTTTCCCAAAGAAGTTTTGGCATATCAACGCCTGTAATTTTGGTAACTTCATCCACAACGGCACGTGCTTCCGGGTAAGCGTCGCAAACATCTTTAATCATGCCTGGCACCTGAGCACCTTGTCCTGGAAATAAAAAAGCGTATTTCTTCATATAAAATCCTTTCGTGTCAGCTTACAAAATGACACTTTTTAATTTTTTGTCAGTTATTTAAACTTAGTGAGAAAATTGGTCTTTGTCAATAGATAATATATATAGGAGAAAAGTTAATAATTTGTTAGAAAAGCTGGATGTGGCAGATTGGATTATGGAATGTACAGTTTCTGTTTTTTCATAAAACTGTATAAAGTTGAAGTGCTTACATTATAATAGTGACTGATATAAGTTTTTGTAAATCCGTCATTTAGCATTATTTTGATTTCGTCTTCGTGGCCAGAAAGTTTGTAGTGTGAATTTGACTTTCCTTTTGGATGACCAAGCGTTATTCCTTCCTGTTTTTTTCGTCGTAGAGCTTCTGCTGTTCTTTGCGAAATTAATGTTCGTTCAATTTCTGCTGAAATACTGAATGCAAAAGCGAGAACTTTGGAAGTAATGTCATCACCAAGTTTGTAGCCTTCTTTTACAGTAATTACAATAACTCCGCGGTCCATCAATACATTCAAAATTGACATTATCATAAACATATTTCGTCCAAGTCTTGAAAGTTCCGAACAGATAATCACGTCTCCCTTTTTTGCTTTTTCAATCAATTTTCCAAGATTACGTTTTTGAGGCGAAATCGTACCGCTGATTGTTTCTTCTATCCATTCGTCAATTATTATTTTTTTCTTACGAAGGAATTTTGAAATTTCAAACCTTTGATTTTCTACAGTTTGCTTGTCGCTGCTCACCCGAATGTATCCGTACACCATTGTACAAATCTCCTTAATCGAAAATTTTATGAGTTGACACAATCCTCAAAAAATTGCAAAATGTCAACATATGAAATTAACTGCTTTAGTCACAGTCGTATCAGTTCTCGTCCTTGTAGTCAGCAAATGACTTGAGAGCAGATTATTATCTTGTGATTTTGGCAATGGTATAAAAAGCTCTTCAGGACTTTCTGGAGAGCTTATTTTTTTATAAGGTGGTGTTAGTATGAAGTTATCAGGAGCTCAGATTATTGTAAAAATTCTGCAAGCCTATGGTATTGAAACTGTTGCCGGCATTCCCGGTGGTTCAATTTTGCCTCTTTACGATGAATTAAATAAATCTTCTATTAAGCACGTCCTTGTCCGCCAGGAGCAGGCAGCAGGTTTTATTGCACAGGGTATTTCGCGATCAACAGGAAAACCGGCAGTTTGTATGGCAACTAGTGGTCCAGGAGCAATGAATCTTCTTACAGCCGTTGCAGATGCAAGAGCCGATTCTGTTCCTGTTATTGCAATCACAGGGCAGGTAAATACAAGCCTTATTGGTACCGACGCTTTTCAGGAAGCAGATACATTTGGACTTTCATTCCCGATTACAAAATATTCAGTTATGGTAAAATCTGCCGCAGAACTTCTGGAAGTTTTGCCGTTTGCATTTAAAGAAGCTGTTCTTGGTCGTCCAGGCCCGGTTTTAATTGATGTTCCACGCGATGTTCAGCTTGCTCAAATTGAAGTTTCGGAAGAGCAGCTCAAACTGGAAAATCTTAAGGCATCTGTAGAAAATGAAGGTTCAATTAAGTTCCATGCCCAAACTCAGGAAATTTCTACAAAAATAAACGAAATAGTTCAGCTGCTTGGTTCATCCAAAAAGCCGGTTTTGTATTGCGGTGGTGGCTGTAATTCAGAAGAAGCAAATACACAAATTTCAAAATTCCTTCAAAAATATAAGATTCCAGTTGTTACAAGTTTGATGGGAATTGGTTGTATTCCACGAAGCAGCGAAAGTTTTATCGGAATGGTTGGAATGCACGGTTCGTATGCGGCAAATGTTGCAATGCACGATGCAGACCTTGTAATTGCGGCCGGAGTTCGTTTTGATGACCGCGCCACTGGTGTTGTAAGCAAATTCTGTCCGGATGCAAAAATTGTTCATATTGATATTGATGCTGCCGAAGTTGATAAAATCCTTCCTGCTGCAATTTCTATTGTTGCCGATGTTGAATCAGTTTTTTCAATTATTGCTGAACTTGTAAACGAAAAAAATATAAGTGCACCAGAAGCTTGGCTTAAAAAAATCCGCAAACTGGAAGATGAAAGTTCTACAGTTTTAATGGGCCGTCCATCTGGGGAGAAAAAAGCAAATCCTCGCGAAATTATTTCTAAATTGTCGGAACTTGCACAAAAAGCAGGTTTAGGCGCTGATGATTTAATTGCAACAACAGACGTTGGTCAGCATCAGATGTGGGCCGCTCAGTATTACCCGGTTGAACGCCCGCGCTCATTCTTGACAAGTGGTTCTCTTGGAACAATGGGCTTTGGACTTCCTGCGGCAATAGGTGCAGCAATTGCAAACAAGGATAAACGTGTTGTTTGCATAAGCGGTGACGGCTCAATTATGATGAATATTCAGGAACTTGCAACTTTGGCAGAACAGAATCTTGCAGTAACTGTAATTGTTTTTGAAAACGGAACTTTAGGAATGGTTTACCAGCAGCAAAAGTATTTGTTTGACAAAAATTACAGCGCTTCAGTTTTTGCAAAAAGTCCAGATTTACTTGCAATTGCCCGTGGTTTTGGAATTGAAGCAATTGACGGCGATACCGACTCTGAATGGTACAAAAAAGCATTTGATGCAAACCGCGCAAATAAACCGTGTTTTGTAAGAATAACTGTAGATGCAGAAGAAACTGTTCTTCCATTTGTTCCAGGCGGCAAGGCAAATATAGATTCAATAAGATAACGCGAGCTACTGTTTAATTTTTTAAATGTAAAGATTAATCTGCTCGCGTTTGCAGTTTTGCTTTGCAAAACTGCGTTCGTGGTATTATATGTGTGAGCCTATTTTTCGGCGGCTTCAATCTTTAGGAAAGCAATTTCGGTTTTCCAGTTGAAGATTGTTTTTTCGCTGGCGGCAATAATCAGATTTACGATTTTTTGTAGGTCTGCACCGCCAACTGTCTGGTACATTTTTGCACCATAAGCGGAATTCTGTACATCAAACCATTTTTCAATTTCAGTTTGTGTGATTCGCCGTTTTTCCTGTAAATCTTGATTTGCAACTTTTACGTTAAATCCCTGTTTGCGGAATGCGTTTGCAATAAAAATGCCGTCCCATGTAAAAAGTGGATTTTCTCTATCACCAAAGAATTCCTGTTCTGCGGCTTCCATTTTATCAAGAATCGGTTTAAACGTAGAAATTGTTTCTGGTGTTAAAATCTGTTCTTTTACAAGTGCGCTTATTCTTTGTCCGTGAACCGGAATTTTTTGCGAAATGATTACGTTCCAGCCTTTTGCAAGCGGGCATTCATATTCAAAAGTTTCGTCTTCGTCATTTTTGCGCCCGTTCAACTGCTCGTCAACGTGTTCACCAAAATTTGCGTCAACATCGTATTTTTGCGGACTCATAATTCCTTTTAATGAATCTGCAAGTGCAATTATAGAAGGTTCAGAAACAAACGGGTCGGTAAAAAATAAATGGTCAAAAACTGCTCCGTTATATTGAAAATTTACGATGATGTTGTAAAAATCTTTTGGCGTAAGAAAATCTGTAGAAAGTGATTCACCACGGTATTGCAAAATAGGGCGGTCAAGATTTCCGAGTGTGCGTCCGTATTGTTCAAGAATCTGCATTCCTTTTTGAGAACGGCAAACTCCACAAGTTACACCTTCCGGGGTTTTTCGTGCAATTTCCCAAATTAAAAGTCCTGAATCCGCATTCCAGATTAAACTTCGGTGGTGGCGAGCAAGAATTGCCATAGAAGTCATTGTATCGCGGATTCCAAGAAGAATTTCTGCGCGGTTTGAGTCCAATCTTTGTTGCCAGAATCTATCAGCGCGGTCAAGAGCTACTTCTTTTGCAGAATCTTTTGGACTGAATGTAAGATTTTCGTCTTTTTTTATGTCGCCGCTCTTAAAATGTTCGTTTATCCACCATTCCGAAATTGGATTATCACCAAATTCAGATTTTTCAACTTTAGGCTTGGTAAAAATATTGATTGAACCTGTGGTTTCCGGCGAGCTTGCAAGTTCTTCTGTTGTAAAGAGTTCATCACTTTGGCGTTTTTCCAAAATTGAAGCAATCTGCAGTTCACGTTTAGAAAGTACTTCATCACGAATTGTAGCTTCGTAACCTTGTGTACTTGGCGTGTAAAAAACTCGACCTGTAAGTGTGTCAGGCAAATACTGTTGTGCAACCCAATGGTCGCGGTATGCGTGAGGGTAGAGATAACCTGAGCCGTGTCCAAAACCTTCTGCATCGCGGCTGGAATCTCTAAGATGATTTGGAACTTCAGCATCTTCTTTTTCTACAGAAGCAAGGGCGTCAAAAAATGCCATTGAACTGTTTGATTTTGGTGCTGTAGAAAGATAAAGTGCAGCGTGTGCCAAAAAATAACGTCCTTCCGGCATTCCAACACGGTCAAAAGCCTGTGCACACGAATTAACTACAGAAATTGCATTCGGGTCGGCAAGTCCTGTATCTTCGCAAGCAGAAATGAGCATTCTACGGAAAATAAAATGCGGATCTTCACCTGCTGCAACCATTCGCGCAAGCCAGTAACAGGCGGCATCCGGGTCGCGTCCGCGCAAACTTTTTATGAATGCGCTTATTATGTCGTAATGGTAATCTCCGTCGCGGTCGTAAAGTACAACTTTTTTCTGAATAGATTCTTCTGCGGCTTCTTTTGAAATATAAATCTCTGTTCCGTAAGCAGGAACTGGTGGTTCTGCATAAGGTTTCCACTGTTCGGGCGTTGTTTCTACTGCAAGTTCAAGTGCGTTCAAAAGCGAGCGTGCGTCTCCGTTTGCAGTTTCAATTAAGTGTTCAAGTGCTCCGTCTTCAAAAACAACTTTCCAATGGCCGTAACCGCGTTCTGTGTCGGTGAGTGCCATTTTTGCCGCTTTTTCCAAATCTTGAGTTGTAAGCGGTTTTAGCTGGAAAACTCGTGAACGCGAAACAAGGGCTTTATTTACTTCAAAAAATGGATTTTCGGTTGTAGCGCCAATTAAAATGATTGTTCCGTTTTCTACCCATGGCAAAAGTGCATCCTGTTGGCTTTTATTCCAACGGTGAACTTCATCTACAAAAAGAATTGTGCGTCTTCCGAATAAATTAAAATGGTCTTTTGCTTTTTTTATTGAATCGCGAAGGTCTGCAACGCCCGTAAGAACTGCATTTAGCGTAAGAAAGTTTGATTTTGTATGATTTGCGATTACTTTTGCAAGAGTTGTTTTTCCACTTCCGGGTGGACCATAAAAAATAACTGATGTAAGCTGATCTGCGGCAATTGCTCTTCGTAACAGGCGGCCTTTACCAACGATGTGATCCTGACCAATGTATTCATCAAGATTTCGCGGCCTCATTCTTGCGGCAAGCGGTTCTTGAGAAAGTTTTGCCTGTTCAAAAAGATTTTCTGCCATTATTCGCGGTTCCAGTTTCCTCTGCTTGCGTAATAAGACCACATACCAACATTCTTTGGAGAAACTGAACTTGAAGAACCTGTTCCCATATAACCAATTGTAGCATAAAGGCTTGAATCAAGTTCATCTTTTGAAGGGTCTGTATTCAAAAGTGTAAAAATTTCGTAAGAAGAAGAAAGCTGTGAATCTGCATTTGTAGTGAAAGAAACTTTTTCTGCAGTTGATTTTTCATCTTCAAATACAGAATCAAGAGGTTTTCTATTATTAAGTTCAATTTTTACAACACCGCCTGTTGAACTGTACACCTGAAGATAAGCGTATTCAGCACGTCCAATTATAAGTGCATCATTACAAACTGCAAAACAAGAAATTGGTTCTCCTGCATCAAGAATTTTTTTATTAACAGGAGTTTCTGCAGAGTCGCTTGTATAACCAAAATAGTAAAGGTCGTCTGTGTTAGTTTTTTTGTTGTAAGAAGCTGATTCGCTGCACATTCCGTAGAAAATGCCTGTAGAACTTTCAGAAGAAGTTTCGTTATCGGCAACGGCAATTGAATTAAAGAAATAAAGTGTGTCGCCAATGTAAGCTGCGGAATCAATTACTGTCGATTCAAGTTCAGTTTGTGAACAGTCAATAAGAAGTCCGCCATCATCTTCCAAAGAGTTGCTTTCTCTAAGTTCCTTGCGTGTAGTTGCGGCAGAAATCTGATCTACTGTTAACTGAGTTACATTTGTTCCATCAATTTCGTAATATTCGTAGGTAGAAGTTACATCTGTGTCTGATGATTTTCCTGCTCCACTGCGAATAAAAACTCTTCTGTGTTCATTTTTTACAGAATTTGTACTGAAAACGTTGAATCTTGTGTAATAGTAATCATCATTTATAAAGAATTGGAGCAAAGCTGAAGTTCCGTCGCTTCTTTTGTTGTTTTCTGTAAGTTCAGCCCATGGATTTGTTTCGGAATCATCGGTTTTCCATGTTCCATTGTTAGAATCAGAAAGTGCAATTGCTTTTGTGTAAATGTGATATTCAGCTGGAACCGAAGTACCAAGTGTTGAATTTCTTGTTTCTTTAACTGTTATAAGGTAAAGATTTGTATTATCAGCAAGAACTTTAAGAAGACGTTCGCCAGTGTGATCTGAAGCTCCGTAATAATCGTAGGCGTGGAGTGAAAATGGAAGAGAAGAATATTTGTGCCATTTTCCGTGTTCATCTGAATCTGTAAGTTTGTAATGAAGTCCGCCCTGTGCTGCGGCAACAAGAAATTCTGTTCCACTTACATTATAGCGTGCTACAGAAATCATATTTCCGCTCATTGTTGCATCTTCTTCGGCTACATCCTTCATAATGCTGGAAAAAACTGGTCCCTGGCATGCTGAAAGAATAACTGCAGAAAAAATAATTGCTGCTGCTGTAAAAATTCTATATGTTTTTTTCATATTAATATCCTTTTTAAGTTGATTTTAGAAGTGGTATCGAATTCCAATTGTTGCAGTAAGAAATGAACCTGATTTTTCTTTTTGCGGAACCCAAATGAATGTAGAAGCTCCACCTAAAGAAAGCATATCATTTATGCGGTAGTAAACTCCACCAGAACCTTTAAGAACAAATGATGGAAAATAATTTATGTTCTGCCATGTTTCGTAACCAATACCTACATTAAGATAAATAGGGAATTCAAAGTTTCCAATTGCCGGCTGGAACATTACGCCACCAGTTATAGGAAGCATTACAAGAGTTTTGTTTCCGATAGAAAGATTGTAAGTTGCAGAAAATTC
Organism: Treponema sp.; assembly: GCA_024680155.1. Classification (GTDB taxonomy): domain Bacteria; phylum Spirochaetota; class Spirochaetia; order Treponematales; family Treponemataceae; genus Treponema_D. The sequence continues at coordinate 21,311 of JAILCM010000021.1, read as the reverse complement.
ACCACCTACAGCGAACCATTCAGAAAGAAATCTGTAATAACCAATTTCTGCAATTCCGCCAGTCCAAAGGTGTCCTTCAAAATTCAATGGAAAAAGAGCACCCAAATTAAGCTTTAAAAAGTTATCACCAGCTCCATTATTTTTATAGATATAACCGTCGTCGTATTCATCACCTTGTTCTTGTGCTGTAATTGCTGTGCCAGAAAGTATTAAAAGTGCTGTTAAAATTGTTAGAAAGCGTTTCATATTGCCTCATTTTTTATTATAATGTTTATCAAATATACAGTTTTTACTGTTATTTATCAATAAAACGCTTTATTAAATGGAAGGTTACGTATGAGCGCAGTTATTATCGATGGAAAACAAATTGCCGCTGATGTTCGTGGAGAAGTTGCACAGAAGGTCTCTGAATTAAAGGAAAAGGGTACAGCGCCTTGTCTTGCAGTTATTCTTGTTGGTGAAAATCCTGCTTCGGTAAGTTATGTTACAGGTAAGCAGAAAGCACTTGCAGAAGTTGGAATGATTGATAAAAGCGTTCATTTGCCGGAAAGCACAAGCGAAGAAGAGCTTTTAAAACTGATTGACGAACTTAATAAAGATGATTTTGTTCACGGAATTTTAGTTCAGCTGCCACTTCCAAAGCATATCAACGAAGAAAAAGTTTTGCTTGCAATTAATCCAGAAAAAGACGTGGACGGATTCCATCCTGTAAATGTTGGAAATCTTGTTATTGGTAAAAAATCGTTCTTGCCTTGTACACCTCACGGAATTATTGTTCTTTTGCGCCGCATGGGAATTGAAACTAACGGAAAGCATGCAGTTGTAATTGGACGTTCTAATATTGTAGGAAAACCTGTTTCACTTTTGCTTGCACGTAAAGATACAAACTGTACTGTTACAATGTGTCACACAGGAACAAAAAATCTTGCTGAAATTACAAAACAGGCAGACATTGTAGTAGTTGCTTCTGGTCATCCTCATACTTTGACAAAAGGAATGATTAAAGAAGGTGCTGTTGTAATTGATGTTGGCGTAAACAGAATTCCTGATAGCACAAAGAAATCTGGTTTCCGCTTAATCGGTGACTGTGATTTTGATGATTTAAAAGAAACTGCTTCTTACATTACACCAGTTCCAGGCGGAGTAGGCCCAATGACAATTGCAATGCTTATGTTCAACACCCTTGAATCCGCTGAAAATAAACTGGTTCAGAATAAGTTGTAGTTTGAAAAAACAAGCAAAGTCTTTGAAGTAAAAGAGAATAAAACAGTGCGTGATATTCAAAACGAACAGGACACAAGAGAGATTCCTCTGCAAAAAGTTGGCGTAAAGGGCGTAAAGTACCCGGTATGCGTGCTTGATAAAAATAAAAAGGTTCAGCATACGACCGCGCAGGTTGATTTGTTTGTAAATCTTCCTCACAATTTTAAGGGTACTCATATGTCGCGCTTTATAGAAGTGTTCCATAAGTACCACACCGACATAACAATGCTGCATTTTCTGGATATGCTTGAAGAAATGCGGAAAAAACTGGACGCTCAAAAGGCTTATGGTTCTATAAAGTTTCCGTATTTTATAGAAAAAAAAGCACCTGTTACTGGGGCCGAAGGCATTATGCAGTATGAATGCTCGTACGAAGGTGAATGCGGCGGAACTGGGGCGGAAACTTTGCGTGGAGCTGAAACTTCCGGCGGGGAAGATGAAGCTTCGGGGGGTGGAACATCTGGGGGCGATGAAGATGAATCTTTGTGTGGCAATGCATCTGTGGCCGCGCGCAAATTCTTTGTCACAATACAAGTCCCTATCGCAACGCTTTGTCCGTGTTCTAAGGCAATAAGCGAGTACGGGGCGCATAATCAGCGTGGATTTGTAAAAGTTAAGCTTTTGTACCACGATTTTTTCTGGATTGAAGATGTTATAGAAATGATTGAAAATTGTGCTTCAACTCCGCTTTATACGCTTTTAAAACGCAAGGACGAAAAACATGTAACTGAATATGCCTACGATAATCCTCGATTTGTGGAAGATGTTGTTCGCGAAGTTTACCTTGGACTTAAAAAGATGAATTTTAAATGGTTTACGGTAGAAGCCGAAACTGAAGAAAGTATTCATAATCACAATGCGTATGCGTGTGCGGAATTTTTAGGAGTGTCGGAATGACCTATTTTTTTGAAACTTACGGCTGCCAGATGAATATTGCGGAATCTGCTGCAATTGAACAGCTTTTGATTGCCCGCGGATGGACAAAATCTGATTGCGCAGAATTTGCAGATTTAGTGATTATAAATACCTGTTCCGTTCGTGCCACAGCAGAAAACAGAATCTTTGGACGTTTGGGCTGGTACACCGGATTAAAAGCCCTTCGCAATTGTGAACCTGGAGCAAAAACCCGTTCTTTGGAAAAGGTTGTTGATTTTGTAAAGAACGGACCAAAGCCATTCACTTTAGTTGTAACGGGCTGTATGGCAGAACGACTTTTGAAAACTCTCCAGAAAGACTGGCCTTGTGTTGATTATGTTGTTGGAACTTACGCAAAACAGCATTTTGGTCAGATTTTAGAAGCCGTTGAAAATCACGAAAAAGCAGGCGAACTGCGCGACGATGAAAAATACGAGTTTGCAGCTCTTTCTTACGAAAAAGACAGTTTTTCTGCCTTTGTTCCGATTATGCACGGCTGTAACAATTTCTGTACTTACTGTATTGTGCCTTATGTTCGCGGAAGAGAAATCAGCCGCCCTGTAAGCGAAATTTTAAAAGAAATTGACGTTCTTACTTCCTATGGCGTTCGCGAAATCACTTTGCTCGGACAGAATGTAAACTCTTATAAGGATGAATCGGGATGTGGACTTGCTTCTGGGGCAGAATGTTCGTCGGGGGCGGGGGGCGCTGGTACAAGTTCTGGCGTTGTTAATTTTGCCTTTCTTCTTCAGACAATTGCAGATCATCTTGAAAAAACAAATTCTTCTATTGAATGGGTGCGCTTTATGTCATCTCATCCAAAAGATTTGTCTGACCAGGTAATTGATGTAATTGCAAAAAACAAAAGAATCTGCCATCACATTCATCTGCCGGTTCAGCATGGTTCAAGCGCGGTTTTAAAAAGAATGAATCGTGTTTATACCCGCGAACATTATCTTGATTTAATCAGCCGCGTAAAAAAGGCAATCCCGGATGTTTCACTTACAACAGACCTTATGCTTGGCTTCCCGGGAGAAACCGAAGAAGATGTAGAACTTACCCTGGATTTAATGAAACAGGTTTGTTACGAAGATGCCTTTATGTACTATTATAATCCTCGTGAAGGAACTCCTGCCGTAAAAATGCCGGATCAGATTCCTGACGAAGTTAAAAAAGCGCGTCTTCAGCGTGTAATTGATTTGCAGCTTGAAATTACTGCTTCACAAATGAAAAAGCGTGTAGGGCAGGAAGTAAAAGTTCTTGTTCAAAATGTAAGCCGCGATAATCCTGATGAACTTTTGGGAAAAACTGAGCAGGATGAACATGTTGCCTTCAAAGCACAGAAATCATTGATTGGAACGTTTTGTCGTGTTAAAATAGAAGAGCTTTCGGGCAATACTTTTAGAGGCAGGCTTTTATGATAGGCGCACTCGTTTTTTTGTTGATAATTCTGGTAATTCTTGCAATTTTTATAGGAAAAAACGTTCATCATACGTGTTCAATGTGGCTTTTTCATGAATTTTCAGATTTATCGACGGTTTCAGTAATTATGATTGCTTTTGCAGCAGGAATTGTGTTCACCATGCTCTGCTTTTTTATTTCGTATTTGATTAAAAGCGATAAGAAAAAGTTTGCTAAAAAAGGACAGAATGAAGAAACTGCTAAATCTGAAGGCGTTGCAAGCGGAAAATCTGGCCTTTTTTCAAGAGGAACTGCTGGAACTTCTGCGGGTGCGGCAAGCGGAGACATCAAATCTAAAAAATCATTTTTCAAATTTGGCCGTAACAAAAAAAAGGCTGACGTAAACAAAAGTTCAGAAAATTCCGATATTACTGTTAGGGATGTGCTGTAAACGCCCCTGAATTTATGTAAAACGGAAAATCTCAGATGAAAAAAATCTTTATTGTAGTATTTTCTATTATAATGGCAACTTCTGCCGCTCTTTTTGCTGAACCAAAGGCAAAAGACATTGCAACTCAAGCCGGAAAATTGGATTCGGTGGATGAATCGCTTGAGTATATAAAAGAACAAATCCCAAAAATTTCTGTAGCAGCCGAAAAACGTGCCACTTATATTCTGCTTGCATCTTTACAGGAGCAGTTGAATTTTTATGATGATGCGCGAAAAAATTATGCGAATGCTGCTGGAATAACCGCTGGCCACGCGGAAGGAATGCCTAAAAAAACGAATGAACAACTTGTAATTGATGCCGTTCGTTGTGCTCTTTGTTGTGGAGATTATAAAACTGCCGACAGTTACCTTAATTCTGCTGTTCGTAATTCAAGTGACGAAAAAATCATTTCTTATATAAAGCTTTATGCACAGTGGAGTGCGCTTTGCCGTGCCGATAATGTTAGCCAATTAAATGAACCGCTTGAACTTTTAAAAGCTTATCTTAATGTTAATTCTATGAAGTCCGTTCATCCGGTAATTTTGCTTACACTTTGGTATGTTACGGGGCAGGATTCTTATTCATCGCAGCTTTTAAAGGATTTTAGTGATTCTACAGAAGCGGGAATTGTTCGTGGTGATATTCAGCTGTTGCCAACACCGTTCTGGTTTTTTGTGCCAAAAAGTGGAGTTGCAGTTCAGGGAACAGGAAGTTTTGAGTATAAGGATGAAGTTGGGAAAGTTTCTAAAACTGAATCTGCGGCTGATTCTGGTACCGCTTCCAAAAATGAAGCATCTGAAGTTCCTGTTTCTGCTCCAAAATTCAAAAAATGGCAGCTTGGACTTTTCCGCACCGAAAATAACGCAAAATATTTGTCGGAAGAACTTAAATCAAAAGGTTTTGAATCTTATATTACAACAGAAACAAGAGCCAGCGGAACTACCTATTATATCGTTATTGTAAACGAGGATAAAAACGGTACAATTTCCGACCGGCTCCGTAGTGCAGGATACGACTGTTACCCTGTAGACTGATTTTACTGCACTGAAAGAGTTTTTTATTCAGCTTTACCAAAAATACGTGCAAAATTAAAGAATCCCAAATACCAGATTCCAAAATCGTGTCCGCCCATCAGTTCCTGCCAGCTGAAATTTTCTTCGGTAATATTTTCTGACATTCGTGGAAGCATTTTTGCAGCGGCAGAATGTGCACCGTAAGCAACGTTATCCTGAAGTCCGCAAATATTATAGAAGTAATTGATTTTATATTCAGGATGAGCGTCAATTGTAGACGCAACGCGAGAAACATCATAAGAAGTTGGAGCCGCAGAAAAAGCACCGAACCAGCTGATAAGATCTAGACATTCACAAATTCCAATATTGATTGTCTGCATTCCACCCATGGAAAGACCTGCCATAGCGCGGTGTTCACGGTCTGGAATTGTAGAATAGTTTGCGTCAATGTAAGGAATAAGGTCGTTGCGTAATTCTTCGCCAAATTTATAGAAAGCAAGATAGTTGTTGTTTGAATTTTTAGGGTCAAAGCCAGATTTTCCGTTTGGAGTTACAACAATAAATGGTTCAATGTCACCGTTTTTAATAAGGTTATCCATAACGCGTTTTACAACAGAGCCCATGCCTGTCATTCCCCATTCATTTTCGTTTCCGCCGATTCCATGCATAAGGTACAAAACTGGATATTTTTTTGTTCCGTCGTAACCATAAGGAAGATAAACATTTGCAAGCTTGTTCTTTTCCTGACCGTCGCCGTAGTAATTCTTTGATTTGTAGGCAATCGGTTCAATTGTTCCTCCGTCTACAAGAATCTGCTGGTATTCGCTTGGAATTGCATTTACGTTTCCAACAGGAAGAGTTTCTTGTCTAATGGCTTCTGCAATGTCTGCCTGACGTTTTTCTTCTTCTAATTGTGCTGCATCTGATTTTGTTGAAGCGCAGGAAATAAGCGAAAGTGCAAGTGCTGAAGCAGTAAGGATTTTGAAAGAATTTTTGATATTCATAAGGACCTCGAGTTTTTGTTTGATTTTTTAAGTCTAGGATTTTATAGAAAAGAACTCAAGAGGGATTTTTCTTAAATGATTGGCAGAAACTGTGATTCTGCATTATAGATATTTCAAGTAAAAACTGGCGGGAGGGAACTTAAAGAGTGACTAAAACATTCTGTTTGCTGATGTCGCGTGAGTGACACGTTAAATAAGTTCCATTACGGCAAACAGCATGTAGTGCAATATTGCATGTTTTCGGAACTCTCTAAGTGACCGAGAGCCAATTTTAAATTGATTTCTTTTATGCAGAATCACTGTGTTCTGTCTCTTCATTTGCTATAAAAATGAAAATTTACTATAATGTGCGCTATGAGTAACGAAAATCATAACAACGAAAAGAGAGACCCGCTTCTCTGTCATTGGGCCGATCAGATGGCTAACCAGATTATCCGCGAAAAGGGAGATTTGGATTCTTATACTTGTGCTTCGGGAATTACACCGAGTGGAACTGTTCATCTTGGAAACTTCCGCGAAATTATTACTGTAGACCTGGTTGTACGTGCTTTGCGTGACCGTGGTAAAAAAGTTCGCTTTATTTATTCATGGGATGATTATGACGTATTCCGCAAAGTTCCTGCTAATATGCCAGATCCTGAAATTTTGGAAAAATATCTTCGCTATCCTATTACAATGGTTCCAGATACAACAAGCCGCAACGAAAACTATGCACGCCATCACGAGGTTGATGTTGAAACTCAGCTTCCACGTGTTGGAATTCAGCCGGAATTTTTGTACCAGGCAAGCCGTTACCGTGCAAACCGTTATGCAGAAGGTATGAAAAAGGCTATGCAGAACCGCGACGTTATTAAGGAATGTTTGAACGAATACCGCGATGACGCTCACAAAATGAAGCCTGAAGATGTTTACTGGCCGGTTTCTATTTTCTGTGGAAAGTGTAACAAAGATACAACAGAAATTACTGGTTATGACGGTGAATACGGAATTACATACAAATGTGAATGCGGCCATACAGAAACTGCCGATATCCGTACTTTTAAGGGTGCAAAACTTGGCTGGCGTGTTGACTGGCCTATGAGATGGAACGAAGAAAAAGTAGTATTTGAGCCGGGTGGAAAAGACCACATCAGTCCAGGTGGAAGCTACGACACTGCAAAGCTTGTTTCTAAACGCATTTACGGTTGGGATGCTCCTGTAACTATGCGCTATGACTTTGTAAACTTGAAAGGCGTTCCTGGAAAAATGTCTTCTTCTAAAGGAAAGGTAATTGCTTTGCCGGATGCTCTTGATGTTTACCAGGCTGAAGTTCTCCGCTATCTTTTTGCAGGAACTCGTCCTAACACCGAATTTGCCATCAGTTTTGATATGGACGTTCTTAAAGTTTACGAAGATTACGACAAAACTGAACGCGTTGTTTACGGTGTTGATAAAGCAAAGAGCGACGACCACTTTAACAAAGAAAAGAGAATCTACATGCTCAGCCAGATTGACGGAAAAATCCCTGAAACAATGCCTTACCAGATTACAATCCGCCAACTTACAACTTTGCTCCAGATTCATTCTGGTGATGCTGACGCTGTAATTAAATCTCTTGGCGATGTAAAACCTGAACAGGAAGAAAGACTCCGCCGAAGAATTGCATGTGCATGGTTCTGGATTCAGCACTCTGCTCCGGATTGTGCTCCTGAATTCTGTTTTGCATTGCGTAACGACGGAAGTAAAGCTGATTTGAGTGGAGACCTTTTAACTGCTGTAAAACGTGTTCGTGATGAAGTTCTTCCAAAACTCGACACTTTCCAGCTTGATAAGGAATGCCAGCAGGCAATGTACGATATTGCAACTGAAATGGGAATTGATTCTAAGGCTTTGTTTACAGCTTTGTACCAGGCTTTGATTGCAAAAGAGCAGGGCCCTCGTCTTGGAAGCTTCTTCCGCATTATTGGTAAAGAGAGACTTGAAAAGATTTTGAGCGTTTACTAAGGCGTAAAGAGATTGTCCGGTCTAGCCGGACAATGACAGTTTGATTTATGTAATTTTGAGAGGCATACAGTTTTTTTGCTGTGTGCCTTTTTTTTTGACTTTTTCTGTGGGCGGTGACTAATCCTTTGAAACGCAGGCAAGTAAAACTGCAATCAAATATGGGAACGAAAGTAAAATTGAGCTTGGAATTGACGGAATAAAATTTTGTATGTTTGCTGAAAAAATATCTGCGGCACAAAATATTATAGTAAAAAGCGTGATTTTCCAGATTTTTTTACGGCCTAAAAATACTGCGGCGAGAGCCATCCATCCGCGACCGCTTGCTATGTTTGGAACAAAAGATGAAATTTTTGCGCTAAGAAAAATGCCTGCAACGGCGGTAAAAAATGCAGCAATTGTCCAGGAAGAAACTCTGTATAAAGAAGGATGAACGCCTTTTGCTTCGAGAACCTGTGCGTCGCTGCCTGTAATTCGGAAATAAACTCCAGTCTGTGTGTATTTTAAAAGATAAATTGTTGCTGCAATCAAAATTATTGAAACGATTATAGAAATTATGCTTACTTTTACCGGCATAAATTGAAAATCAGGTGAATAAAGAACTCCGCGGGTTTTAAAGTAAAGTGACGAAATTAAAGAAGTAAGGCTTATAAAAAACAGATTCATTCCAAGTCCTGCAATAAATGGATTTGCTTTTGTTTTTTCGACAATAATTGAAAAAGCAAATACGAGTGTTGTAGCGGTGATTATTGTAAGTGCGGCTCCTGCAAAAGACGAACCCGACAAAATCGTAAAAAAATAAAACAAAAAAGAGCTGAAACTCAAAAGTCCGTCTATGAACATTGCAAGAATGCCTGCGTATTCTGTAAAAAGTGCGCCCAATGCACAAAGAAGAAGCGGAGTTGAAGAAGCAATCATATTAAAAATCATTTTTGCCCCCTGAATGTCACGAATCTGTTAAAGCCAATTTTGTTTGTTATGTTTTTTGTAAATGGAATTGCAATTAAGAATAAAATCACTGCCTGAATCATACTGCTTATGTCAAAGCCCGAACGTGAAAAAAGAGAAGTTTTATCTGCGGCTGTAAGAATTGTTGATAAAAATAGCGAGGACGGAATAATTAAAAATGGATTTGAACCCGCAATCATTGCTACAGAAAGGGCGTTCCATCCAAATGCTCCGGCGAATCCTTTGTGGCAGGTAAAATAGGTTCCTGTAACGGCGGCCGCTCCTGTAATTCCGTTTAATGCACCCGAAATAAAACTTGCAGAAAACAAAATTGTTTTATCAGAAAAACCGCTGTACCGGGCAAAAAGTGGAGCTTTTCCAAAAATGCAGAGTTTTTTACCGTAAGAGGTTTTGTAAATTAAAAATCCGCCTGCAACGCAAAATATAATTGCAGAAAAGAAAAATGCATTTAGTGGGGAAGGTTGTAAAATTGATTTAAATCTGAATTTTTCGGGAATGAATGCAGTTGAAAGTAAGTTTACGGAGTCACTTCGGAATGGGCCAGCAATTAATCCGTCTATAAGTGGAACAATTGCCGCAGAAATTATAAAAGATGTTAGAAGAAAACTTGCATTGCGGTATTTTTTGAGTAAAGCAGAAATAAGGGCGATTCCCCCGGAAACTACAGCCGAGATTAAAAAACAAAGGCTTCCGGATAAAAATGGATTGCAATTCTTAAGAGCCGAAAGCGTGATTGCAGTAAAAAATCCTCCTGCGTAAATTTGACCTTCTGCACCAAGGTTGAATTCTCCGCTTTTAATGCAGATTGCGGCAGAAAGTGCTGCGGTCATAAAAAGAGAGGCGGTGTTCAGCATTAAGCCAAAGTAGTAAGGCGTGGAAAAAATAGAAGCAAGCGAAGTAAAGAAAAGTTCCATTTTAGTTACATTGCCTCCTTTTCGGAAGTTTTTGTTTGTGCGTAAAGATATCCGGAATCAAGTTTGTAGATTTTTTTACAAAGAGCATCTGGAAATGGAGTTGAAGAAAGCACTATTATCATCATTCCTTTTTTTGCAAAATTGCTTAGTTTTGTAAAAAGTGTTTCGCAGGCAAATTTATCAAGTCCCTGGAGCGGTTCACAAAGAACTAATAAATCTGGGGCTGGATTTGTTTCGCGTGTAAAAATTAAACGTTGAAGCATTCCGCCAGAAAGATTTGCCGCTTTTTCTTTTGTTGTGATTTCAATTTCGGCTGCGGAAATCAGCTCCTTTTCAGAAATGGTGGTATTGGAATTGCGAGAATCAGAATCATAAGATTTGCAGAGTATTTCTTCTATAATAAGGGCCGGATTTGAGCCTGTAAAAGTTCTGTCTGTAGGAATTATGCCAACGCGGATTCCCATTTTTTTTCGGAGCGTACGTGTGTTGAATCGGCCGGTTTTTAGATTGCAGGTGAAAAGTGTATGTTGATGCCGGGAGAATTCGTCAGCCGCTGTTGATGAAGTTTTTGTGGTTGAGTCAATACCCGCATTTGTCGATTGTTCGTCTGTTAAGGTAAGCGTTCCTTTTGTATGTGATGAGTCAATTCCTGTTAGAATTTGTTCAAGTGTTCCAAGTCCGCTTTCTGCAAGTCCCTGAATAAGTGTGATTTGACCTGAATTTGCAGAAAAATTTATATTAAAAAGAGAAGGGCGGTTTAGTGGCTTTGCAGTAAGATTTTCTATTGTAAGAGTGAGATTTTTTTGTACAGATTTTGAATCGGTGGCTGCGGCGGGGCGTGCAGATTTTGGAGCTGCGGCGGGGACATCTGATGTGGACTTCTTTTCTGTACTCATCACTTTTGAAGTTGATGTATTTTCTGTATCATACTTGCCATAAGTTTTTTCTTGGCCAAAAAGCAATTTTGTTATTTCGTTTTCATCAGCCTGATTTTTTTCAAATGTGCGCAGAACTTCGCCGTCTTTTAAAAGCGTAATTGTATCGCAATAGGCAAGAGCTTCTTTTATATCGTGAGTTATTACTATTATATTAAGCCCGCTTTGAGAAAGTTTTTGCAGTTCTGTAAATAAAAATGTTCGTTGTTCTAAATCGAGCAGGGCAGAAGGTTCGTCTAAAATAAGGATTTTTGGATTTTTTAAAAGGGCGCCAGTCAGAGCTACAAAAAAACGTTGGTCGCCGCTAGTGTCTTTGAGTTTTTTGTTTAATGGAACGTCTTTTAGCCAGCACGAGCACAAATCATCAAAATATTTTTTATCAGGTTTATGCACGCCCAAAAGCAGATTTTCTTTTACCGAAATGCTTTCTGCCAAAAGCTGGCGCTGGTGTACATGGCATATTCCGTTTTGAATTGCAGTTTTTGCATCCGAAAAAAAGACTTCATCGTTATTAACAAAAATCTGTCCTTTTCCGGGCGCAAGTTCCCCACTAATTACCTTTGCAAGCGTAGATTTACCGGCTCCGTTTTCGCCCAGAACCGCATGAATCTGACACTCTTTAAAGGTAACAGTAAGGTTTGTTAGTACCTTTTTTAGCGTAAAATGAACTGAAATTCCGTAAAGATTAAGGTCCATAAATTATTTTATTTCTAATTCTCCAGCTTTAATTTTTGCAATAAGGTCAGCCATTTGAGCGCGAACATCAGCCGGTACAGTGTTGATATAATTTGGATCATCCTGAACAAAATCAACAAATCCTTCTTTTATACCAACCATGTCAGCTTTTCCCCATGCAGTTTTTCCATTTAAATAATCACTTACGGCAATCTGAGCCATTTCTTTCTGCTTCATAACTGAACTTGAAATTATAGTTCCAGGCGCTTTATCAAAACCGTTGTTATCAAACCAAGTAATGTAAATACCAGCATTTTTTGCAGAATTGATTACTCCCTGAGAAGCTCCACCGCAGATTGGAAGAATTACGTCAACTCCTTTTGCAATCAAAGCATCGGCAATCTGAGCACCTTTGTTTCCATCATACCAGTTACCAACAACACGGAAATCCATTGTAGAACCGTTTGCCGCAGCCTGAGCACCTTTTTCAAAATAAGGAGCAATTATATTATTCATAACCGGATATTCCTGAGCCGCAACCAATCCCAATTTGTGAGATTTTGACATCAAACCGCCAATAAAACCAGTAAGATAAGCCTGTTCATACTGATTATAGCAAACTGTGTACATATTTGCATTTCCAGAAAGTTCCGCATCAAGAACAATAAATTTTTGCGAAGGGAACTGTTCAATAACAGGAAGAATCAGTTCTGGAAGAGACGGATTTGACGAAATAATAAGGTCATATTTCTGTTCAGAAGCAAGGGCGAGAATCTTGTTTCCCCATTCAGCCTGATTTGTACCAGCCTCAAGAACAAAAATCTGAGTTTTAGCATCTTCAGACTTTCCCAAATTATACGAATCTACTGCGGCATTTGCGCCTTCAACAAGCATTTCGTAAACAGGACTTCCCGAAACAACACCAGGAACAAAAACTGCAACCGACTTAGCCGATTTTTTCTGCGAAGTGCAGGCAGTAAACAACATAAAAATAGACGACAAAATTAAAAATGATTTTTTCATGCCGTTATAATAGTTTTATATAAAACTATTGTCAAGTGGATTTTTTTTCTTTGAATAACTCCGAAATGCAGGGGCGCTATAACGTCGATTCATTTGACAACCGCTCAGAATATCATGTTGCACATCTTTTGAATCATTTTGTAACAAAAAGTATGCCATGGGATAAATTTTTAGTATATGCCGATGACAAAACAAAACGTGAATACTTGAAGCTACTGGCAGAGGAGGAAGCAGGAATTATGTACGCACAGACCGTATTAAACACAATCAGTCAGAGCGATGCAGAATGGCGCCGCGAACGTGATTACATCGATATAGCAAACACCGAAGCCACAATCCGCTACGAAGCTGAACAAAAAGGATATGCTGCCGGCGAAAAACGGGGAATACAACAGGGATTGTTACGTGGCGAACAGAAAAAAGCTGTGGAAGATGCCAGAAGTTTTTATGCCAATGGAGCTTCTATAGAACTTATTGCTAAATCTCTGAATATGACAGAATCACAAGTTTGCGAAATTGTAAAAACTTCTGTGTCTTTTAAAGCTTAATTAGCCGAAAAAAAAATAATTTTCAAAATAATGCTAAAGTTACTAATCAATACTTCCGATAAATTATTAGGGATGGTTTAAATTTCTGCGGATTTTTATAGAATCGGCGGAAATTTTGCCAGAATACGGGAATATTGGTCTAAATTTTGACTAAAACTATAAGGTCAAAAACTGGGCTAAAAAGTGATTTTTGATTGCTTTTTTGTAGTTTTTGACATAGTTTAACTGTTAGGGGAAATTCAAGGGTCGGGTATCATGCAGGATATTACTGTATGCGGAAAAAATGGAGTTTTTCTGGATGCCGTTGACATTTCGATTTTTTATTCTATTTTTTCTTTTCCTATTATCAAATCGTTCAAAAAGTAAATTAAAAGTCAGAATCAATTATCAAGGGAGGCGCATAAATGTGTAAAAAGCACGTCCGTTTTTTGCATTCATTTTTGGCGTTAAAAAAAACACGCCCAATTTGTGTTGCAGCGATTGCGGTATTTGTTTGCATGCTCTTGTGTGCCTGCGCGAATAATGTTGATTCGATGATTGAGGATTATAACGGGCATTTTGTGGTAGAAGTTGAAGATACTTTTAACGTACAAAATGAAAATTTTAACCCTAAGTATATGTTGCTTTCGGAGTATGGAGTCCATTATACAACAACATTATGTCTAAGTGCGCCGTCTGGTGGTGTAGGGTATGAATGGAAGGTTACGCTTGTAGAAGCGGCAGATGAAGAGGCAATTGTTGGTGAAGAAATTATTCTTGGTAATTCAAGATTCTTGACCATATATCTTAGAGATTCAAATGTAAGAAGATGGGCACAGTATACGCTAACACTTACTGTATTGGGAGCCAATAATACAGAGTTTGTGGATACTGCGGAATTAAATGTGTATTAAATTGCGGCGGAAGCACAATAAAGTGAACCAAAGCTTTTAATAAATATAAACTGTTGGAGGTTTTTATGAAACTAAAAAAACTCGGATGGCTTGCAGCTGTTGTAACTGCAAGTGCAATGTTGCTTGCTTCGTGCAACAACATAACAACTAGCACTGTAAACAATAGTGCTAAAAAAAATGGTGGCGAAGTTCCTATTGCCTTAAAAATAGGAAACGCAAATGAAGATGGTACTTTAAACCGTACTCTTTTGCCAAAAGAACTTGAATTGTCTGACATTAATTATTTTACATTGTCAGGTGAATCGCAGTATTCAAGTTTTGGACCAGACCCAATTACTGGTGATGATGCAACAGCTTTGAAAACACCTGCTACAGGTTTTGTAAAAAGTTTTACATCAACTTATTGGCATCTTACTTTAAGAGCATATAAATTTAAATCTGGTGGTTCTTCACCTGCTAATGACGACATACTTATGTTGCAAGGAACAGCTGATATTGATCTTAGCACAAGTAGTGTTACTGAACTTAAATTCAGTCTTACTTCTTATAAAGTCACAACAAAAGGAAAATATGATATTATTTTGAATTATGATTCTGGCGAATGGAAACCTGAATATGCTCTTAAGTATGGTCTTTATAATGTGCAGACAGGTGAAAAGGTCGAAGAATTGGCTAATGCAGCAACTGCTACAAAAATTACGCAAGCTTTAGTAGCCGCTGGAGATACTGCAGAATCAGATTCTGTAAAATGGTATTATAAAGAAGATGGAAGCAAGGCAAAGGATAACCCTACTACTACTGCTGAAGATTCCGTAAACTATCATGCTCAAACAATTTCTGCAGATGGTATTACTCCAGGTTCTTATATTTTTGGTGTTACTTTCTATGATAAAGTTGGCGAAGGTCAAAAAGAAATTGGTTATTATTCAGATGTAATTCTTATTGAACCAGGCCAGACAACAAGAAGAGCAGTAGAACTTAAGTCTATTCTTGGAACTGTACCAAAATCTCCTGAAAATCTTATTGTACAGCGTATTATCGGTTCAGAAACTGACGGTTATTACAAAGCTCGCTTTACATGGCAAGATAAATCTTCTAACGAAAAGTACTTCAAACTTGTAATTAAAGAATATAAGTCAACTGAAACAGATGCAACAGGATATACTCCAGCTACACCAATTGTTGAAGCAGAAACAACAGGTCTTGTCCTTGATTACAAAGTATATAGTCAGACAGATGGTGATATTCGTTACGAAGCGGGTTCTCTTTTTGCCGGAAATCAGGAACTTATTCTTACTCTCCCTACAGGTCGTTTGTTCGATGCAGAAATTTTTGCTGTAAATAATCTTGGAGAATCAGATTCTGATAGTAACGCTGCTGGAAATCAAGGTTGTAAACGTGTTGCTGCAGCAACAGGAGCAAGTGAAGTGACATCTCTAAATTCAACACTTGCAACTACTGTAGGAAGTGTAACAGAAGCTATCACAAAACTTGGTGGTTACGAAGGAAAAGCTGTAAAAGGTTATCCAATTTCTGCTAGTCAGACAGAGAAGACTTCTGAATCTGATACAGGAACAACAGCAGAATATGCCGTTCGTATTAATCTTGTTCAGATTACCTATAACTTGAATGGTGGAGTACTAAAGACTTGTGCAGATATGGAAACTGCTACTATGACTGTTCAGCCAATTAATAATTTTGTAGCTTATACTATTTACACATTGGATACTGAAGCAAGTGCTGAAGCTGTAGCTTATAATTCTGGTTATCAGAATATAAAACTTCTTGATTTTACTAAAACAGGAAATGCGGCGCCATACCGTTGTGCCGATAAAATATTCTTAAATGTAAATGGAAATGCTACAGAATATTTCTGTCAACTTGAAGAAGCTACAAAGGGCTGGTGGTCTAATTGGCAAACTGCAACTCAGCAAAAAACAAAATATACCAATAAATATAATGATCTTACAATTCTTGCTGGTTATGCTGGTAATGATATTGCTCTTAAGGCTGATATTGCTAAATTGACAGAAATTCCGGCAGCAAATGTCATTGCTCATGTAGGATCTAATCCTCTTCCTGAAGGAACAAATGGTTTAACAGCTCCTTTTGGTCTTAATACCATACCAGCGGTGAATATCAAAAATAATACTGCAAGAAATGAATCTGGAGTTTATACTGCTGCAATAGATGCAACAGTAGAAAGATTTGTCACTGTTGCTGTGAAAATTGACGGAGGAGTTCCTGATCCAACACAACCTCTTACAGCTGCAGCTAATGCTTCTTATGATATAAGTAAAGATATGACAAAGTTTAAGAAATTTAAGCTTTTGGTAGATGGTAAGGAACTTAATGAAAAGTCAGCTGCTACAAAATCGACTTATGGTGAAGCTGGTATTTTTGTTAGATTTGACAACCTTAGTACATCATCAACTGTTGCTTTACAGGAAAGTGGTGTGCATACAGTAAGCGTAGTAGGCTTGCTTCCTAATGGTAAGTATTGTTCTAATACGTTCTATATTGTAGTACAACGTTAAAATTTTAATTCCAACAGTTCATCCTCCTCTGTTAGAGGGGGATGTGTCTGTTTTTATTACAAAAAGTAAAGCCAAATTTGGCAAAGAAAAATTTAAAATATAGCAGGAGGTATTTTTTTTATGTTATTAAAAAGAATTAAGTGCCTTCTTATTATATTTTCAATTTTTTGTTTAATTTCCTGTTCAAATGCTATTGGTGGTAAGGTTAGTTATTCATCAGAACCTGCGTTTGAAATAACCGTAACAAATTATAGTCCTAATCAATCATCAGATTCATCCCGAATATTAAAGCCGGAAAACTTGTTATCTTATAGTGACATTCAAGCCTATGTTCTTGAAGGTGCCAGCAATTATTCTACATTTAATAGACCTGTTCAAATTAATTCAAATGGAACGGCGTCTTTTTATTCTGTAGCTCCTGCTGTTTGGAATCTTATCTTACATGCTTATAGTGATGCCGAATGTACTGTAGAAGTAATGCGTGGCTATGCACTTGCAGATAACCGGAATAGTACTGCTGATGTAACTTTTACACTTTCAACCGATTTGGTAAGTACGACTGGTAGTGCTAATTTTACGTTAAAAGTAGAAGATGCAGAAAGTTGTTCTAATGTTCAGTGTGTTACAGTTGGTCTTTATAATATGGGAAATGGAGAATCTGTTTCTGCTCAAGTTGTAAGAACTGGTTCTGATCTGAGTCCTTTGTATACTGGTAATCCTCCAGAGGGAATTACATATTCTGCTTCTAATCTAAAAGCTGGTAATTATTTCTTAAAAGTTCATTTTTATAATGATTTAGAAAGAACTAAACAATGTGGTTTTTATTCGGAAGAAGTTGTAATAGAACCAGGGCAAGAAACTTCGGGAGTTGTAAATATTCCGGATGTTGTAAATACTGTCCCGATTGCACCAACTGGATTAAAGGCTTATTTAGTAGAAGATTCATGTAAAGATTCTTTTTATACGGTACTTTTTACTTGGAATGATAATTCATTTAACGAAAGGTATTTTAAATTATATTTAAAAGAATTTTCAGAATACACAACTTGGATTACTGGTGGTGTGGAGTATATAACGTACTCTGGTAATTCATTTGCCCAAAGTCAATATTATGTTGATGGTTCTCTCTTTGCAGGCAGTAAATGGTGCGCTGTAAGACTTCCTACTGGAATTCCTTTTGAAGCTTCTATTTCAGCTGTAAATTCTATTGGTGAAAGTAGTGTGTGTCCAAGAATTACAAGTTCTGATGTATCAGATGCAAGTGATTCTGCTACAGCATATTTTTATGAACATTTTGGTAGCTTAAAAGGGTACCAGACTGGAGTAATGACTTCGTCTAGTTATGCGACAGATCCTAATTATTGGATTAACTGTGTTCAGATTACGTACAATTTGAATGGCGGCATTCTCAAAACAGCAGAAAATAGTGTTTATCAAAAATCATATTTCTGTCGTTATGAAGTTTATGAAGGAAATGCTTTTAATATAATGGAAGCAGGAACCTATAGTAATATTCAAGCAATTTCGGCAGATTCTTCTAATCAAAATTATCCAATATTGTATTTAGGAACAACGGATTATCCTTTTGCAAGCTGGGAAAGATCTGATAATATAATAATAAATAATAATTCCTATGGGTCATTTAATGATCTTACTCTTTATGCGAACTATGCAAATACAAATCCAAGTTTGTTTGAAGTTCCTCAGAATCGTATATTTATAAAATATGGAGCATCAACAGAGGCTGTTGCTAACGGTGCTGGAACAGATTGTAAGAATGGCTCAGTACCATCTGGAAATTATGTTGCAATGTCAATTCTAGGCGATGGTACAGATGTATTTACTCAGTATAAATTCTATGTAAATAGTAGTTTGCAATCAACTTTATCAGCAGATAATGTGACTAATCATTATACAAGCTATAATTTCTTTGCGAGCTTAAAAGGTTCTTATGTTCTGCAAATTAGTGGAGTAACTTCAAATAATTCGGAATATTATTTAGGAACATATGAACTTAATGTAAATTAAAGAAATATTTATCCAATCAATTTGCATTTTTAGATGAAAAAATCATACATTATTTTTTCAAGCCTTCAAGTACGAGGTCTAGAGGTGCGTTCATTTTTTGTGCTGCAACTTCGGGGGTAGCGTTATAATCTCTTATGAGCATAAGGGCATCTTCCACAGCTTTTTTCTGTTCGCCACGTAACAATCCCTGTTGTATTCCCCGTTTTTCGCCGGCAGCATATCCTTTTTGTTCGGCTTCGTAGCGGATTGTGGCTTCGGTGTTTGCTATATCGATGTAATCACGTTCGCGGCGCCATTCGGCATCGCTCTGACTGATTGTGTTTAATACGGTCTGTGCGTACATAATTCCTGCTTCCTCCTCTGCCAGTAGCTTCAAGTATTCACGTTTTGTTTTGTCATCGGCATATATTAAAAATTTACCCCATCTTTGCGAATATGTCAATTTTGAAATAGGATAATCTGGAAGTTTTCTGATTTTTGGAAGTTCCAGGTAAATGATTTTCATTCGAGAAGATTTTAGAAGTAATCCACTTTCAAGGCGCATGCTGTAGGCAAGAAAACTATCGTCTATACTATCTTCGTAAACAAAATTCAGTACAGAAATCATGTAGGCTTCTGGAACTTTATCCCATGGCATACTTTTTGTTACAAAATGATTCAAAAGATGTGCAACATGATATTCCGAGCGGTTGTCAAATGAATCGACGTTATAGCGGCCCTGCATCTCAATATTTAAAACTTTGTCTTTATCTTTTATGCGGCAGGTAATATCAAAAATTGCCTGTTTATCACGCTCTGATTCTACAGGAAGTTCGTTCTGGCCAATTTCTACATCGCAAACAGTATCTCCAAGGATAGCAGACAAAAATGATGTGAGTGCCATTCGTGCTTCGTCAGAGTTGTTCGTAAATAAAGATTTGAAAATCGGGTCCAGCCGCGGATTCAAAAGTGCATCTGGCGACGGCCGCAGGGTGGAAGTCTGGGCACCAGATTTAGTTTGTGGCTGGTTGATTGTTTGCATTTGCTGCATTTGATTTTTAGTGTGTTCTTCAGTCATATTAGCTCCTAAAAGAATATTTGTACTTCAACATTATTAATATGGCTTTAAAAAGTTCATTTCGGAGCAAATGTAGAAAAATAAATTATAAAATAACGTTATTTATTTCGATTATAAGGTCTAGGGAAACATTCATTTTTTTACAAAAAAAAGCTGCCCTTCAAATAAAGGACAGCTTTTAAGTAACCTAAAGATTTAGATTATTCAGCATCTTCTGCTTCGTGGAATGTTGTAGAAGGAACATACCAAGAACCACTCAATGAAGTTTTTGGTTGAATCTGTGCATAGTAACCTATAAGATTCTGTTTTGTGATTTTATTTCCATCAGCATCTTTTGAATCGTTATAATATGTAGATTCTTTTCCTTCTTCAGCAGCTGGGTAAACATCTGGAATAATTCCTTCCTTAAGGATTTCACAATCTGAAAAATCTGCATTATCAAATTTTCCATCACTGTTAAAATCCTTCATCTTGTCATCTGTCATAGAAAGAACTTTCCATTCATAAGAACCATTTGTATTAAGCTTATAATATACATAGAAAGAAATGCTTCCATCTTCTGCAGCAGCAGGAACTGTGATATTTTCTGTTCCTAATTTAACATATTCAATTTCAGTAGCAGGATTTGATGTAAGTTTTGTTCCAAAATTATCTGCACACATATCTGTAACATTTGAAAATTTTGAAACATAGAAGTTTGCAACATCTGATCTTGGGTTTAATCCGATAATAAAGAAATCTTTAGCATCTTTGTCAGTTGCATTAGCCTTAAGGTCAAAAATTACACCCATTTTTGATTTACTAACATCAGCTGAATCAAAAGTAACTTTGATTAATCCACCTGCATGTTTAAAAGTAGTTGCCTTATAAGCACGATATACAGAATCTTCATCGTTTGCAAAATCTACAGTATATTTTGAACCAGATCCTTTGATAGCACCTTTTGGATCATCATTTTTCAAAGTGCTTCCACCACTACCCAATCCACCACATCCAACAAATGAGAATGCAACTAAAGCAGCAGCCATTCCCAACATGATTTTTTTTGTCATTTTCATTTTGAAAACTCCTTTTTGCCATTGAAATTCACTCTCTCCGGCAAGATTTTTTAAGATTTCACCTGCCCTTACTTAGGCAGCCAAGTGTTCAGAAAAAACGGTCGTTTTATTTGTACGATTTTTCACAAAAAGAAAATCATCCGAAACAAAAAATAAGCACTCTTTTAGCAATGAATTTTTATATAATTATACAATTCCTTTTTTTACATCGACTAAACTGAACAATTCAAAATCATATAAACGCAGGTCAAAACAGCCTTAAACAGCATAAGTTCAATGCAATGCAAAATGTATGAGCATTTTTATTCCCGAAAATCAAAACTTATAAAATTTTTCTAAATTTTAATTAGATAATTGTACAATCTGAACTTGAAAAAACAATAAATATGTTTTAGATTTATAACAGGTGTTTTAAAAAACGACCGTTTTTTTCGAACACTTGGCTGCCGAGGTTTGGCAGATGAAATCAAAATAAGAAACTGTTTGCTGATGAGAAAATTTTTCACCAGCAAAAAACGAGAGGAGAAATTACTATGAAAATGGTAAAAAAAGTTTTGATGGGATTGGCACTTGGTGCTACAGTTTTGTCATTTGTTGGTTGTGGTGGA
>JAILCM010000279.1 GCA_024680155.1 Treponema sp. | reverse complement strand
TTCTTCTCCTGCATTTTTAGGATCTACATATTCGCGGTATATACCTGGAGCAACAATTACTTCGTCTCCAGCAACTGCAATATCTGCTGCCTGCTGAATTTTATTAAAAGGCTTGTTTTCTGAACCATCTCCGCCTGCAGTTGCTCTGCAATCAACATAATATTTCATATAGACACTCCTGGAAAAATTATATTACAGTATAAATGATACTGTATATAAGGGAATTTCCTATAAGAAAGTTATAAAATTATAGTAAAAAAGTCTTAAGAATTCTAAACAGTCGATGGTGTAAAATAAATCATAAAACACTTAATAAATAATATATAAACAGTGTATACTATAAAAAAACACTAGAAGCATATCAAATAGTTTTTTAAATCTTCGTTGAAGAGTATAAAAAAGAGCCCCTTCTGGGAATAATTGCAGAACAGAATTCAAATAACCAGTCGTCTTCAAATTCTAAAGAAGAAAAGACAGATAGTGGTTGGAGTGTATCACATGAGTATGTGTAATAAATTTTTTTATATACTTGTTTTAATTATAATTTGTATTTCTTGTAAATCAAATTCTCCAATAGAAATTAATTTTGTAAAGGACGAGAAAGAGAATTATCAGACATATATAAAAGTAATAGATTTAGCTACAAAGGAAAATCGAATTCTATTGGTTGATACAGGTTGCTATAACAATGTGATATATGAAACATCGAACAGAAACACAAAGAAAATAGTTTTTAAAATAGAAGGTAATGAGCATATTTTTAAGGAAGAATTTGAAGTACGTAATGAAAAAACAGAAATTGATGGAATCTTGGGATTAAAATTTTTAGAAAAAATTGAAAGGGTTACGTTTGACTTTAATGAAGAAAAATTAATTCTATTTTCAAATTTAAAACAAGATTGTAAGAAATATAAATATAGTACCATATCGTATATAGATGAAAAGTCAAAAAAAAGAATAAGAGAAGCTGGCTATCAAATAACATTTCCGGTCTCTTATACCCAAGAGAAATATTTTTATTTCATTTTTGATACAGGTTTTAAAACAAATTGTAGAACAATAGCACTTAAGAATAAAAGGCTATTTGGTTTTGAAAATACGAAGGAATGGATTTTACTTGATAATATATATATTTACAATTTTTCATTTGACAATGTTTATATTATTCCTCTGTATATTAGTGATTTAAACAAAGAGATAATTGATATATTTCCAGATAATTTAGGTATTTTGTCACCTAATATCTTTGAAAATCATATTATTCAATTAGATTTTAGGACAAAAGAAGTGTGTATAGAATAACTTTCGTTGAAAGTTATAAAAATGGACCTAAGTCAATAAAGTAGACACAAAAAAAGCTAGTTTAAGCTGCAAGCTTTTCACATTCTGAATAAACAGATTCCGGAGTTCTGTAATTCAAACTTGAATGAATACGCTTGCGGTTATACCAGGATTCAATGTTTCTATAGTTCCTCCTGATGTAACTGTTACACAAACCGGTCAGGTAGCCTTTATTGTTGAAGCTACAATAGATAGTCCATTCTTATATACAAAACATGGGCAGTCTGCAAAATTGCTTCCAGGTATTACTGCTGAGGGTCGTATAGTTACAGATCGTAGTACTGTAATGCAGATGGTATTACGAAAGCTTGATTTTATAAATTAAGCGTTTAATCCAAATGTTTAATAACAGGACTGTGGCTTTACGTTTTGATTTGTAACAGTCTTACCTGAGGTTTTGGCAGGTTGTGAATTCTAAGTTTTATTTCTCGTAAATAGGCTCAAAATCCTCGGCTGGATGTCCGCAGATAGGGCATTCATAATCGGCCGGGAGTTCGGCACCTTCATATTCGTAACCGCAGATTTTGCAGCGCCAGCCGATAATTTTCTTTCCTTCGTTTTCCATTTTGTTTTCTCCTTGTTTTGGTTTTACATCCTTGTGATAATCTGCATAAGTAAGAGGAGCTTTATCGCTCATTACTTTAGAATCTTCTATTTCTGCAATAAAAAGTGTGTGACTTCCCAGATCCTGCGAGCTAATAACTTTACAGGTAAAAAGGGCGCAAATCTGGTCATTAAGATAAGGATTTCCATTTGTATCAAGTGAGCATGGAAAATCTGCAAATTTGTCTGTATCGCGACCACTGTGAAAGCCAAAATGTTCAATAGTAGGAAAGGTAACAGACTTATCCAGAACAGAAAGGGCAAAGGTACCACATTCCTTAATCTGACCGCAGGTGTAATTTTGATTTATTACAGTAATAGCAAGCCTTGTTGGATTGGCTGCAACCTGCATACAGGTGTTTGTTACACAGGCATTAATTTTTTTATCATCATGTGAACCGAGGATAAAAACTCCATACGAGAGAGAAAAAAGTGCTTTAGAATCCATATCTACCTCCTGGGGCTGTTTGAATCTAAAGTAAGCCTAGCATTTTTTTTTAAACTTATGAAGATGTAAAAGCCTTAAAATGGCAAGCTTTTGAAAGTAAAAAAAATTTCAAAATATCAAAATGTTTTTTTATCTTTCAAAAAATTGTTCTTTTTTTTCGGGGATGTATACTGTAGCCATAAAACATTAAGGAGTTTTTAATTATGAATCTTGCACATCTTTTTGAAGCATCAATGTTAGTTTGTTTTGGTTTTTCATGGCCTTTGAATGTAATGAAGGCTTATAAAGCAAGGACAGCAAAAGGAACAAGCCTGCCCTTTATCATTTTGATTATTACAGGATATATAGCTGGAATCACTGCAAAAGTAATTAATGGCCAGTACAATTACGTTCTTGCAGTTTACTTTTTAAATCTTGCAATTGTAATGACAAATGTTTTTGTTTACATAAGAAATAAAGCTTTGGATAAAAAAGCTGAAGATAATGGAAATCTGAAAATCAGAGCTATTGATATTAAGAATGCTGTAGAGAAGGAGGAAAATATGATGAACTACACTAATTCTTTGGATGAATACATCAACAAGCCAGCTAAGGCTGTTGAGAAGAAGAATGCCGTCATTCTCATGGGCGGAAGCTTAGACAAGGAAATTCCTGTTGGTGATCTTGCAAAAGAGTTCAATTTCAACTTCGATAT
>JAILCM010000274.1 GCA_024680155.1 Treponema sp. | reverse complement strand
TCGGATTTTGTGGAGCAATAGAACGTTGACGAAAAAAAATCAGCTGTAAGCGGATTTTTTTTCATATAATAAATTTCCTTACGGCGTTCTCGGCGGAACAAAATTCGGTTCCCGCGAGAGCATTTTTCTAAATTGTTTGTACCAGTTTTTTATAATGCGTTTGCCCACCATTGCTTTATGTGCTATAATTCATTTGATGAAAAGAGTATTATTTTTAGCTTTTACAGCAGCGTTTTTATTTATTGGATGTGTTTCAGCACCTAAAACAGAACCAACTGAACCACAAATCGAAAAAACTGAATCCCAAAACGAAACAGGAAATCAGACAGAAACAGAAGATGTATCAGAAATTGGAACTTCCGAAGAAGAGACCGTTTCTACATCAAAATACGACGACTGGAAATACAAAGGTTTTGGCACCGAACTCCCAGAATGGTTTGAACCGGCTTTGGAATACGATGATTCCTCTGTAAAATCCATTCTTGAACTTACACCCGAAACTTTAATACGAATTGTTTTTGCAGAAGGCATAGACGTTGACCAGTGCGAACAAAAATTAAACGAAATTTCCGAAGAACTTCTTTCTGAATTCGAGCTTTTACAATCCTGCTGGGCACGCTTAAATCCTGCTTTGTACGATTTAGAAGATTTATACAATTCAATTCGCATTTACGTTTCAAATGATGATGTTCTGGAAATTGAAGATAACTAAAAAATTGTCATGCAGATAAAATAATTCAATCAATCAGGAGTTTTTATATGAAAGTTTTAGTAATTGGTGGCGCAGGTTATATTGGAAGCCACGTTGTTAAAGAAATGATGAATGCTGGTCACGCAGTAACAGTTTTTGACAATTTGAGCAGCGGTTTGCGTTGTAATCTTTTCCCAGAAAATGATTTTATTTATGGAAACATTTTAATTGAACGCGATTTGGATCAGGCTTTTGAACGCGGCTTCGACGCTTTTGTTCATCTTGCGGCATTTAAGGCTGCCGGTGAATCTATGGTTGCTCCAGAAAAATATTCTATCAACAATATCACAGGAACTTTGAACATTATGAATGCGGCTGTAAAACACAACTGCAAAATCATGATTTTCTCTTCTTCTGCTGCAACTTTTGGTGAACCACAGTATCTTCCAATGGACGAAAATCATCCACAAAAACCAATCAACTATTACGGATTCACAAAACTTAAGATTGAAGAATTCATGGACTGGTACGATCAGCTTAAAGGTTTGAAGTTTGCCGCTCTCCGCTATTTTAATGCCGCAGGTTATGACCCTGAAGGAAAAATCCGCGGACTTGAACAGAAACCGGAAAATCTTCTTCCACGTATTATGGAAGCAGCTCTTGGTCAGCGTCAGCTTAAAGTTTTTGGAACTGATTACGACACCCGCGACGGCACTTGTATCCGCGATTATGTGCATGTAACAGATTTGGCTCGCGCTCATGTAATGGCACTTGAATACATTGCAAAAAATAACAAGAGCCTCAAGCTCAATCTTGGTACCGAAAAAGGAACTACTGTTAAAGAATTGATTGATGCCGCAAGAAAAATCACAGGAAAAGCAATCCCTGCCGAAGACGCTCCACGCCGCCCAGGTGATCCTGCAAGCCTTTACACAACTTCTGCAAAAGCAAAAGAACTTTTAGGCTGGGAACCAAAATACAGCGACGTAGACACTTTGGTTAAGACTACTTGGAAAGTGTATAATGTGTAAGGCATCCGTATAAAAACAGATTAAATTTAAAATTGGCTTTCGGTCACTTAGTTATTTCCGAAAACGTGCAATATTGCACTACACGCTTTTTGCTGCAAAGGAACTTATTTAACGTGTCGCTTACAGCGACAGCAACAAAAAGAGTGTTTTCGTCAATATCTAAGTTCCCTGCAACCAGTTTTTACTTAAAATGTTTTTGATGCGGATATCCTAGAATAAACTGCGTCATTGTAATTTGAATACATAATGTCATTGCGAGCCGTAGGCTAAGCAATTTACATTTTTGCAGAAACGCTTATTATATCCATAAGGAACTTTATATGACCTCACTCGAATTTTTATCATCATGTAAATCAGAAATTATTGAATTGCAGCGTACTCTTACCTCCATTCCTGCCATTGCTCCAGAAGGTGG
>JAILCM010000261.1 GCA_024680155.1 Treponema sp. | reverse complement strand
CGGATACAATGCAGGCACGATAGCAAGCATGAGCGGGCCGGCATATAATCTTGCAAATAACGGAGGACAGGCAACGCTGTCTCTTGCAGGAACAAGGGCAGATCCTGGAAGAAATAAATCAAGTCCGAGTGCCGCAGAGGAAATAAAGAGTTATGGTAGAACGATTCAATCAATTATTGCTGAAAAGAATAGTTTTGTTGCAGAACTTATTTTAAATAAAGAAGAAGTAGCACAAAATATAAAACTCTTTGTGATGGGCTACGAGTTCTCAGATAATTCGTTTGATATAAGTTCTATAAAATTATCTAATAATCCATACATTATAGGTTCTAATTTGCAGACAGATGTTGAAGTTCATGTTTATAGACCGAGTAACGGATATTCAAATGAATTTGATTCATTAAGAATAACAACAGTGAAATCCAAATTCGGAACTACAATTTATATGGACATGATTGGTGCAAATGCGAAAGATAGTAGAGAAGGTATGACAATACCATGTGGAGTTTATAAATTGACGAATACCGATCGTTGGGGCAATGTTTTATCCCAAAATATTGAAAAACAAATTTATGACTCAAATAGTTTCCATAATGTTTTAAGACTTGTAACATCTGATGAGAATATACCTGAGGAAAAACGTGATATTATTAATAAAACTGAAGGTGATTATTTCTTGCATGCTGCTGAATTTGCTACTTGGAGTACTAGAGGACCCTATCCGAAAGGAGGTCCGTATGGTGCTGGGTGTAATATAACAGAATCCCAAGAAGCTCAAGATAGATTTATGGATTGCATTCGTATGACAACAAATCTTACAGATGTTAAATATTATATTCATTAGAGAGGTGATATGAAATTTTTAAAGTTGTTTTTAATCATATTTATACTAAATTTATCATCTTGTTTCGCAAAAGAATTAGATTTTAATGAAATATATTATTTTTCTCCAATTTATAAACTTGATTTTATGTCTAATGGAAAAGGATTATTATATGTAGATGAAGAAAAATTTAATTTTGACTATGAAGTAGAAATCAATAATGGTCTTATTTTTATAACATTAAAAGATGATTCATTTACTTCTTTATTTGCACGAGAAAACTTTTCAAAATGTTTAATTTTACAAGGATCCATTGTTGGAATAGATAATCCTCGTTTAAAAAATTTTTCTTTTGGATTTTGTAATAAAACTAATGATTGGGGAAATAAAGGTTGTGTTATATCCCCAGTAAAGGAAGACAGTATTTTGGGAAGTACTCAGAAAACTTTTTCAAATGTTACATCATATTTAATTGAAAAAAATAATTCATATAAAATAGAAAACTTAAATAATTATTCTCCAGATACCCCCTGGGTAGAAAATGCACCAGGAAATGGTATTGGTGAAGGTTTTACAATTGTAGATACATGTGGCCATAAATTTTCATATTTACTTCTGATGAACGGTTACATTTCTTTTGATAAACCATATCTGTATTCTCAAAATGGTCGAATCAAAAAACTTAAAATTACAAGCTGTAATTCAGGAGTTTCAAAAGTAGTTGATGTACTTGATACGCCTCATCCTCAGACTGTAGATATTTCGTTTTTACCGGAAGCAGATGATATTCGAATAGAAATTGCAGATGTATATCACGGAACAAAATACCAGGATACTTGTTTGAATTTTTGTCAACTTGTAGATTGTGAAATAAAGCCAAAATTTGATAAACCTATTAATAGTTCAATGAAATAGTCATACCCGCCTGCGCCGTGCGTGTAAGGGCGCAGGAGGCGTTCCTGAGCAACGCGAAGGAATGAGCGGTGAGCGGAACCCTGGAAAGCCGGGATGAAGGATGCATTGTATTTTTGGAGAGAGAATAAAGAGATGAAAAATCTGCTACGCCCCCAAAAAAAGAAATACAAATACGATAGTGCAGGCAACTGTATCCAGGAAATTGATGTAGATGGTTCTGTAAAAGAGGTTGTGTACAATGAAGTTGGCTTACCGGTGAAGCTCATTGAAAAAGGAGATAATGGAGATTCTTTAACTCAAAAGGAATATACCGCCGCCGGAAGAGAAAAAACTGTAATTTATCCGGAAGGAAACAAAGTTGAGAAAGTATATGATGAGGCAGGACGCTTGAAAGAAGAAAGAAACAGCAGGGGGGTAAGAGAGTATTCATATGATTTAAATGGCAATCTGCTGTCAGAAAAAGATTATAACGGAAATGAGACCCGATACACATATACAACTCATAATAAGATGCAGACAAAAGAAGATTCTGCTGGTGGAATATTAGAATTAAAATATGATGTAAATGGAAATATTGTCTGGCAAAAAGATAATGAATCAAATATTTTTGTTTCAGAATATGATGAAACTCAAAGATTAATAAAGGAAACTGATAATTTTGGACATCAAGAATCATATGAATATGATTCACATGGAAATATTTCTAAGTATGTAGATAGGAATGGAACTGTCTTTACAAGAAAATACACAAAGAATGGCTTTATGACAGAGGAGTATGGTAGTGGAAAAGATGGCAGAGAGACTTATAAACATATAGATTATGATGAAGTTGGAAATATTAAGGAAGTAACAGAGGATGGCATAACGACTTCATATAATATGAAAGATGGAACTTACCAAAGTGACCCTTACAATTTTGTAACTTCAAAAAACACCCAGGGGCTTTTAGTTCAGTATTCTTACAACAATAAAAATTTATTGGAATCTGTAAAAACTCCTGACGGAACAGAAGTAAAATACACAAGAAATGCGTTGAACGAGATTACGGGCATTGATGGTTGGATAAAGAATTGTGAGTATTATCAAGATAAATTGATTAAAAATTATGAAACGGTAACCGGTATAGAAGGAAAAAGAGAGTACGATGCAGAAAGAAATTTAACTAATCTTTCATATACTCAGAATTCAGTTATCTTGGAACAATATGATTATGCGTATGACGATAATTTTAATTTAATTCGCAAAAATAAAAACACATATACTTACGATGCTCTTAACAGATTAAGTACCGTCTTCGAATGTGACGGCAAGTATGAAAGACCTTCTGATGAAGCAGAAATAAAACTGTATGAAACAATAAAAGATGTTGGTGCAACCAAGATCGGAGAAGTTTTACTAACTGGACAGGAAGAAGTTATTTTTGATGCAGGAGCAAAAAGCATAATTGCAGACTTTGGAAATGAACAGCTGATAAGTAAAATAAAAATATCTCCAAATTACAAAGTAACCCGAGTTTATTCAGACGACGTAAGTTTGTATATTCGTTCTGAGGATGGAGATTGGAGACCAATAACAAATTGCGGGAAAAAGAAAAATGAAAAAGATGGAAGTATAACAATAATTCTAAATAAACATGAAAAAGCGCAATATGTAAAAGTTCATAACCTTTACGACGAACGAACGTATGAGAACGAAATCGACACATCCCGCAGTAATTTTAAGAATAGTTCTGAAAAAATAATACAAGTAACCACCGTAGGAAGTGTTCTAGATGAAAGTTATGCTTACGACAGCATATCGAACAGAAGTGAATATGTTCGAAATCATAAAAAATACAGCATAGAATATTACAAAAACCTCGCTGGCGGTAACAGCAGCCTTGTAAAAAATGACGGCATATATGAATATAAGTATGATAACAACGGGAACCGGATTTCAAAAGAAGGAAACGGCGAAGCGTGGAAATATGAGTGGGACCTGCACAACAGGTTAATAAAGGTAGAAATGGAAAGTAACGGGAACAAAATGGTAGAAGTAAGCTACAGGTACGACCATGAAAATAATAAGCTCCGGCGTGAAAGCGATGGAAATACTGTAGAGTATATGTATGAT
>JAILCM010000221.1 GCA_024680155.1 Treponema sp. | reverse complement strand
TGCATAGCCTATATTTAAAATGTCTCCATATCCAAGACCGACACAAAATAAGATTTGTTCTTCTTCACTTTTTGTTTTGTTATATTCGTGTAAAACCTCATGGATTTTCTTACAGCATAAAAGAGCCTTTTCCGGACGTTTGAACAAAACAAGCAAGCTGTCACCTTCACTTTTGATTAAAAATCCATCAAAATTTTCAATAATCGGTAAAATAAGACGCTCCGATTCAAAAATGATTTGCATAAAGTGAATAATTCCAAATTTTTCTGTCCCCCTTGAAAATCCACTAAGGTCAGTAAACATGACACACCATTTTTCGCCAAAAGAATCCCATATGCGTTTGTCAATATTTTCTTTATCTGCATTGGGAACAAGTCGTGCAGCCATAAGACTTTCAAGTCGTTTTTGAGGGGTTGAAGTGTGTTGGTTTATTGGCATGGTATAAATCTCCCATTATTATAAAGATAGTCAATTTTTAAGATTTCTTTGCAATAATATAGCTTAGATACTGACATATTTTGTGTTCTTTTCTCGGAATTATATTCAAACAATAAAGCAAGATAAATATCACTAAAAAAGAAACTATACAAAATGGTAATATGAATGTTTCTCTATTTTCTGCAAAATCTGCAAAGGCTCCGCCTAATACTCCAGCCAAAACTAGATTTGCACTAGAAATTAATAGAAAGTATTTGTTTTGCCAGCAATCTTTTCTATTTTCATAATATTTCAAATATGCTGTTAATTGCTCAACTGTTAGATTTTTTAAGTCTTCATCAGATTCAAATTTTTGAAAGAAATCATCTTCATTTTTTGTAATAGATTTATCCTTTTTTTGGGAATATATTTTTTCAATTTCTTCGATAATGTTGACCGACATGTTTTTTTCCTAATTAATCAAAAACAGCCGTAGCAAAAACTACGGCTGTATGATTACTTAAAACTCACTATTACTCATCGCTTTATAAAAATCATCGATTGTAAGACCAGCTTCTTCAATTTTTTCTTGCAAGCCTGCTGTTTGGAATTTTACAACTCGTTCATAAGCTCTAACACTAACAACATCATTATTCAAAAGAATATCAAAAAGCCATTTCATTGAATCATTCATTCTATAACTAGTATCTATAAAGTCAGATTCAGAGTAATTCCAATTCCTTTTGGGATCAGAAAAAACATTATCTTTCATCTGAACAATATTTCCATCAGAAGTTTTTATTTCATAATTTAGGCCTGATTTTCCATATCTCAAATCTGGAGTTTCTAACCAGTGAATACCTATTCTTGTTGATGAATTCAATTCAATGTCACATTTCTTTAATCCAACAACAAAATGATCGTAATTTGGACCTTTCAATAGAAATGTATATTGCGTATATCCATCAAAATCATTTCTAAACTTTTGAACAGTCCACAAATTATTCTCAACATGCTTTGCAGTCTTGGCATTTGCAACTGTGTTACCTTTCTTTGCGATTCCACCAGTCTTTCTTGCTTCAAAACCAACTCCGCTCAAATACTCATCTTTTGCGACAGTCTCGCGGCCCATAGAACAAAGTTCTGCAGTGCTTACTTCTACTACCTTTACATTAAGAGTAATCTGATTTCCCAAATCCTTTACAGTTCCGTAGCATACATAATTTGCACCTGTAAGATTACCAATTTCGCTGGCTGTATTCTCATTTACTAAAGCAGAATCCTGGAACTGCTGTTCGCTTAAAATCTTTTCAATGCTTGCGCGTTCAACGATTTTAATTTTACCTGTATTAAACATAGCCTCTGTTAATGCATCGGTAACATAATTTTCAACAAGAGCGTTACCGTCATCGCTTGTAAGGGCAAGGAAGGCATAAGTTGGTTTACCGCTTCCATCCTGAACAAGTTTTTCTGCCAAATCTGAAAGTTTTCCGACAAAGGAATTTCCCGCATTTGAATCACTTCCTGCTAGTTGTTTTCCAAATGGGCTCACTTTTTTAGCTATATTCCAGTCAAAAAAAGTTGAAATAATACTGCCATCTGTGTTTTTCATTATCATTAACCAGTAAGCCTCTATATTTCCATCTTTAGCAATATCAACACAGACATACTGTTCTCCAACTTCAAAAACTCCCATTTCTGAAAATTTTCCATAACGCTTTTCAAGCTTATCACGTGAAGATTGAGTTTTAGGCAATGTCTCAACAACTTGAAAAAGACGACCCATATAATAATAAAAAGTTAATAATGTAGGAGTTTTATCCTTTGATGTGACTGAATAGGAAGTAACACCATCTGCATAATTTTGTTTTATAAATTCTTTATCGCTTGAACCTAAATCAGAAAGTGTGTAACCAGCTTTTTTAGCATCATCTGTTGAAGTTCCCCATTTTAATTTCAGGTAACCTTCATTTGGTTTAAGCCCTGCTGCAAATGCTGTCATTCCAGCAATCACAAGAATTGCAGCCATAATTATTTTTTTCATTTTTTCCTCCAGTTTATTTTATCCAATCAATTATTTCGCAAGAGTTTTCCAACGTACGGTATGATTTTTCTATTGTAGAATCCTTATTAAAGCCTACAGTCTTTTTTGCTGTAGTGTTGTAGCTGGCAATCTGAGTAACAAAGGCATCGGTTACTGTAAGTGTAAGTCCAGGATAACTTACAAAAGAGGATTTGTCATCACGGACTTCTACTGTTACAAGAGCATTACAAATATACTTTCCCCGTCCGCTACTTACTGTAAATCCGTTTGCCTCGAAATAAGATGCAAGAGCTCTATAAATAATTCCATTTTTATCGTTTTGAACCTTGAGTAAAACACGTTCTGTATCTTTGTTTTGCAAAAGAATATTTTTTGCTGTTTGAATGTCTTGAGCACATGGTTCAAAGTTTACAAGTCCTGTTTTATTCACAAGATTCGCAAAATCATAAAGGGAATAAAATTGTTTCTCATAACTTACAATTTCGCCATATCGCAAGGTTTTCCAGAAACCAGAACGGTCTTCTTCGGAACCTTCCAGAAGGTTTGAAACAACCAGAGTAATTTTTTCAAGTTTTTGGCGAACAATTTTCCAGGCACTGGATTTTTCTATATAAGCAACACAATAGAAGCGACCAGAATCTGCTTCTTTCCAAGCTTCGGTATATTCCAAAGCGTATAATTCTGAATTTGAAATAAGTGAAACCTCTTCTTCCAGGAAACTTTCTTCTGTAACCTTTCCATCTTTTTCTTTTTCTGAGTAACGTGTTTTAGTAGAAGAAGAAACTTCTGTTTTAATATATTCCGAAATTGCAGAGGCCGCTTTATCTTTTGCAGACTGTTCATTAAAAGCTGTTCCGAGAGCAGAAATATATTCTGCTTCGGGAAAAACTTTTCTCCTTCCCTGATCTGTTACCCAGCTTGGAGCTGCAAATAAAGATTGAATTATAAGAACTATAAGAATTAATGTTATATATTTTTTCATTAAATATAATTCCCTTTGGATTAAATCAATAAGATATAACTTTTTAGTTACGCCCCCAAAAAAACTGGGGGCTATTGATTTTTAGAAAATCACATCTGCTGCAAGTTCCAAAGCGTCCATCCAATTGAAGTTTGAGTCATTTGACTGACTAGAACTTGTCTGCTGAACAACAACTGGCTGAGAAGCCTGTGCTTTTGCAATTTCTTTTTCAGCTTCTATTCGTGCCATTTCTACCTGAGCCTGAATTGCAGCTTTTGCATCTGCTTCAGATTTTTCAACTTCTTTTGCAGTGTCGTTGTAAAGACTTTGGATTGTATTTGCCATTTTTACCTGAGCTTTTGAATCTGGAATTGAAGGAATTACCTGTGAAAGATATCCTTTTAATGTATTAAGCCAGTTTTCCTTGGAAATCTTATATACACTATAACAGATATACTCTGTCTTTTTTTCATCGGTTTCTTTATCATTATATTCAACTTTCTGCCAGAACTGAGTTACCAATTCATGTCCGCTCAAATCTACCTTAGCAAGAGTTGCAGCATTTGCGGTTGCTTCTGTATAACCTTCATCATTTAAGGTAGAAGCAGCTTCTGAAACAACTTTTGTTTTAAGCTCTTCTGCACGCATAGCGTTATAGTTAACACGGCTTGCCGAAAGCGAGGCATCACGGGTTTTTGCTGTTGCAATTCCATATTTTACAATAGAAGATTTATCAACTCCAAACTCAGATTTAAATACATCTGAATTACCACATACTAATTTCTTCAACCATTCAGGTTTTGCTTCGACATCTAAATTTCTGTTAGACCAGTCTACAATGTTTGTTTCTGTTGATTTTGTATCAACTCCAACAGTTGCTTTAGTTGTAGCACATCCAGACAAAGATAATACAACAATTGATGAAGCCAAGATGGCAATAAGAGACATCTTTTTCATTTTGCATAAACTCCTAATTTTTTTATCATTTACTACTTATACTCGTAGTATTGCTTAATTTTAATACTAGCGTTCATATTTTGCAACAATAAAACTACGGAATTTAAGATTTCTCTACTATATAATTATATTTATGAGCTTTTGGGAAAATGTTGAAATCTTAAGGAAGGAACAAAATACAACATACCGCTGGATTGCTTCTAAAATGGGAGTCTCAGAAACTACAGTTTCCAGCATGAGAAAAGCAAACACAGAACCAAGAGCTAGTGAGGCCGTTAAAATCGCAGATGCATTAAACACAACTGTTGAATTTCTGGTTACAAATAAAGAAGCGGTGTATTTATATAAATATAATAAACTAAAAAGCGAAAT
>JAILCM010000176.1 GCA_024680155.1 Treponema sp. | reverse complement strand
GGTGATTTTAACACTGGAGTAAGGCCGGAAATTTTTGAAATAACGTTTTCTTCCTGATTTGATTGAGTGATTGCATTCTGGTCGGATAAAGACTCGTCTTCTTGCGAAGATGGCTGGGTTGAATCAAAATCGGAGTCATCGTCGGTAAAATCGGTAAAAAGAGAGTCGGATTCTTGTTGTTCTTCGGCCAGACGGGCAGCTTCTTCTTCGGCTTTACGTTTTGCGGCTGCGGCAATGGCTTCTTCCTCAGTTTTGCGACGTTTTTCTGCAAGAGCTACAGAATTATCTGTTTTGGCAGTATTTTCGAGCGAATTGCGGGCGGCTTCTTGTTCTGCGAGCTTTCGTTTTTCTGCTAGAGAGAGTAAATCAGTTTTTTTATTTTCGGTAGCAGCACGAGCGGCTTCTTCTTTCTGCTTTTTCTGGGCATTTCGCTGTTCTTCGGCGAGACGAGCTTCTTCGGCTGCTTTACGGCGTGATTCAGCAAGACGCGCTTCTTCTTCCTGTTTACGTTTTTCTTCGGCAAGACGGGCGGCTTCTTCCTGCTTGCGCTTTTCTTCGGCAATTCGAGCGGCTTCTTCTTCGGCTCTGCGTGTTTCTTCGGCTAATCGTGCAGCTTCTTCTGCTTTGCGTTTTTCTTCGGCTAATCGTGCAGCTTCTTCTGCTTTGCGTTTTTCTTCGGCTAGGCGGGCTGCTTCTTCCTGTTTGCGTTTTTCTTCAGCCAGACGGGCTGCTTCTTCCGCTTTGCGCTTTTCTTCTGCAAGACGAGCAGCTTCCTCTGCTTTGCGCTTTTCTTCGGCTAAACGGGCTGCTTCTTCCTGTTTGCGTTTTTCTTCGGCTAAACGGGCTGCTTCTTCCTGCTTACGTTTTCCTTCGGCAAGGAGGGTGGGCTCTTCCTGTTTGCGTTTTTCTTCGGCCAAGCGAGCAGACTCTTCCTGTTTACGCTTTTCTTCAGCAAGTCGTGCGGCTTCTTCCTGTTTACGCTTTTCTTCAGCAAGTCGTGCGGCTTCTTCCTGTTTGCGTTTTTCTTCGGCAAGGCGTGCGGCTTCTTCCTGCTTACGTTTTTCTTCGGCTAGGCGGGCGGCTTCTTCCTGTTTGCGTTTTTCTTCGGCTTTACGAGCGAGTTCTTCCTCTTGTCGTTTTTTTTCTGCCAGACGGGCTTCCTCTTCCCTCTTTTGCTTTTCTTTTGCAATTCTGGCAGCTTCTTCTTCACGTTTTCGCTTTTCTTCGGCCAAGCGAGCAGCCTCTTCCTGTTTACGCTTTTCTTCGGCAAGGCGGACGGCTTCATCTTTTTTACGTTTTTCTTCAGCTAATCGGGCTGCTTTTTCCTGCTTACGTTTTTCTTCGGCTAGACGCGCAGCTTCCTCACGTTTTCGCTTTTCTTCGGCTTTACGAGCGGCATCTTCTGCTTTTCGTTTTTCTTCTGCTAATCGGGCCGCTTCTTCCTGTTTGCGTTTTTCTTCTGCAAGGCGAGCCTCTTCCGCTGCTTTTCGTCTTTCTTCCTCAATTTTCGCTTCTTCTTCACGCTTTCGTTGTTCTTCGGCAAGTATGGCGGCTTCTTCTGCTTTACGTTTTTCTTCGGCAATCTGCAAAGTTTCTTCGTAAATCAGTTTTTGAGAATCGGACATATTTTCTTCATTTTTTTGAATTTCTAACGCGGTCACCTTACCTTCGGTTGCATTTCGTAAATCTTCGGCAATACGGGCTTCTTCAGCAGCTTTTCGTCTTTGTTCAGTCAGTTTTGCTTCAATCTCTGCTTTACGTCTTTCTTCTTCAATTTGAGCTTCAAGTTTAGTTTGTATAATATCATCCGAAAGTGAATATTCTACAGAAGCAGGAATTACATGCTGACGACGGATATTTAAGATTCCCGAAACATAATTATTCTTTGAATTTGATGATGAAACTCGCCAATATACCTGCCCTTCCCTTAAATTTGGCGGCAATTTGTATTTTGCACTTCCATTATCGTAGCCGTTGTCAGAAAAAATTGCCCCGTAATCTATAAAATCATTAAAAGTTGGATCGGATGCAATTTCTACATACAAAGACGGCGCATTTTTCCAGCAGAAAGTAAGATAATTATCTTCATCCGTAAGAACTACGGTAAAATATGACGGAGGAAGCAGAACAGCAAAGCCAGGATCATATTCAGATTGATTTGTTGCATTTTGAGAATTTTGTCTATTTGAATTACGATTTTCAGAATCATTCTGAGTGGAATTGTCCTGATTTAAACTGCGATTTTCTGATATTCCCGACTCCGTGTTTTCATTTTTTGTTGAGTCTGATGCCCTATCTGATTCCCCTGAACCTGATAATCCCGACGATTTATTTGAATCACTTTTTCCAGAAATTTCGCTTATATTTTGAGTAAGACTTTGCGGCAAACGTTTTACAGCTTCAACAACATCTTTTACAGGATTTGCAATTTCGTTTTTTGGAATTTCGGGCTCCTGAATAACAGTTGTAGCAAAAGAAACAACTTCACCAGCCTTTACAGATTGAACTTTGCCAGAAGACAAATTATCACTTTCTGAAGACTGATTTTCTTTTCTGCCAGACTGATTATCCTTTTTTGCAACAGAAATATCTTTAATTTTTGCTTGTCCCGAAGAAACTTGAATTGCGGCTTCAACTTTTTTAGGTTGATTTGATTCAGCGGCAGATGAGCTCTTACCACCACCGGTTACCCCTACACCGCCAGAATCATTTTGAGCACTCGGAACATTTTGAACACTAATAATTGCTTCCGTATTTTGCGAAAGCGTAATAAGTTTGTCTCCACTTTGAATTTCCATTGCATCATCTGTGGAAGAAGTTACAGAAATTGAACCGTTTGAAAAATGAACAGTGCTATTTTGTCCGGTAAAAATTTGAATAAGTGTATTTTCGTGAATTTCTATGCGGGTACCGTTATCAAGCATTGCATAAGCTTCGGAAACTGCTCCTGTACGAATTCTATCTCCGTCATAAATAGGAGCTGAAGTTTTTAAATGTTCCCAAAGATTACGGTTTTCAAAACGGCGCTGAGCTGAATTCTTTTTAAAATAAATAATTCCTACAGGGTCGGCAGTTTCGTTTGAAAGAGAGGCAGTAAAATCCTTGTATAAATAAAAAAGGGCGGTTCCAATTCCTGTAAGACAAATAACAAGAATCAGAATATCTTTAAATTTAACCCTCGATTTTGTATTTCTTTTCTTCTTCATCTGTATTTACCTTTCCCAGGTCAGGTTCGTCCCATCCAAGGAATTTTCTTAATTTGTGAATATCTTCAGGACCTTTTGCCCCTTTTGCATTCACAACCGCGTACATTTTTATTGGCTCGGACTTTCCTTTTACATGAACGCCCGGCATTGCTTCTACAACAACTTTATCTTTTATTAATTCATAAGTATTTTCGGTAATAAGGATATCTGTGGCAAAAGGTTTATTCAAAGCTTCAGTTCGGCTTGCAAGATTTACTGCATCACCAATTACCGTGTAGTTTACGTGATCTTCGGAACCAATCTGCCCCGCAACAATCATTCCGGTATTAATTCCACAACCAATTTTAATAGGATGTCCGCCAATTTCTTTTTGATGCTGATTAAATTCATACAAAGCAATACGCATCATTAAAGCGGCTTTTACGGCAGCCCAGGCATCGGCTTCGGCAGAACCATTGGTAGTTGCAGCACCCCACACCGCCATTACAGCATCACCAACAAATTTATCTACAATTCCGTTAGTTTTATTTACACAATTTACCATGCGCGTAAAATAATCATTCAAAAATTCAACGACATCATGCGGAGTCATATTTTCGGACATTGCGGTAAACGAACGGATATCCGAAAAGAAAATTGTAGCATGTTTGTATTCGCCGCCAAGAGGAAGTTCACCTAAAGCAGCTTTTTCTGCAATAACTTTATTCGTAAATTTTGAAAAAGAAGTCATAAGTCTTTGACGTTGTTCCAGTCCGCCCGCCATTTTTATAAAACTTCCGGTAAGAAAACCAATTTCGTCATGAGTTCGTGGCTTTAAGTTAAGTTTGAAAACGCCCTTATTAATGCTGTCGGTTGCATCGGCAAGGTCTTCGATTGGATGTGTAAGCGTTTTACTAAAAAATCTGATGATGATAACTGCAAGACAAAGAACCGCTACCGAAATTAAGATAATTCTGAAAATTGTATGATTAATTGCTTCGTAAACATCATCTTCGGCAACACAAGAGATTGAATACATATCGCCAATTATTTTGTGGTACGCGTAGAACCATTTTATATCATTTTCATCGGCCATTAAAAGCTGACCGTTTCCCGCTTTTGAATTCATCATTTCTTTTACAGCAGGAAGATACGAAAGATTTTTTGCCTGCATAACATATGAATGTTCGGAATGGAGTAAAGTTTCGCCGTCTTTATTAATAAGGAACGACATATTGTAAGAACCGGTGCTCATAATTGAAGAAAGAGAATCTGGAGAAAAAGCGACAGTTACAAATTCCTTATTCTGGCGCGAAAAACTGATACAAAGAACCGGCTGCGTAAAAAAAGACGAAATATTGTGAATTTCAAAATTGCCTTTTAACGCAGAGTCTTTTACCGCAGAATTAACGTCTATCCACGAAAGAAATTTTTCTTCTATTTTAGTAAACTGCTTTAAAAAATCAGGTTGAATTAACATTCCAAGCTCGGAACTGTAAATAAAAAGCGTATCTTTATTGCGTTCACAAAAATCACCGAACAAGGCATCGGCTTTTTCTTCGTAAGAATCTTCATTTTTTATAAGCTGGAGCGCGTTCAAAAATCCGTTTGCACTTGTCTGAACATTTAAAACAAACATTTGAACAGTATCGGCAGTTCGGCTATTAATTGTATGATTATTTTCTTCGGTTTTAATGCGTTCATCATCCCTAACAAGAGTAGAAACCATTAAAATTGTAAGTCCAAGTACAAAAATTACAAGCAAAGAAAAAATAGTTCCCAGCTTAAAACTGATTGTAAACTTAACTCTACGTTTTTTTTCATTTTTTGCCATATTCTACTCCACCTTAAAATCATAAAAATATGAATTACTACGTTTTCCGTCATAAATTGGAACTAAAGTAACACAAACAACTTCATCTTTTTTGAATTTTCTAACTTTTGAACAGCGGGCTTTTGTAAGGTCACTATATTCAAAACTTAATTGCGAAACTTTATTCTTTTTTGTTGTAAATCTTGTTGAAAAAACTCCGTCTCCCTGCGTTCTTACATACAAAACGTAAGCTCTTCCATCCCCGTAAACTTTAAACGAAAGCTCTTTTCCAGATTTAAAATATTCCAAAAGTTCCGGCGACGACCTGCAGCTATTTCCCGAAAAATAATCATGATTTAACATAGACTCAATACTTGTGCCGTAACCTTCCATTTTGAGAGCAAGAGTATAAGAATCAGAATCTGCATCATAAAAAGATTCGGATGTAAATAATTTTTCCTTCGTATTCATGTAATTGCGACAATCTTCAAAAGGAGTTTTTGATTTAAATTCCGTATAATTACCAAAAACGACCATTGCATCAATATTTTTTAAGCCCTCAAAATCTCTTTCTTCAGCCTGGAACTTTGAAACACCAGTAAAAATAATCTGCTGCCCGTATGTCCATCCCTTAAACGCATCTTTTTCTATGGTCTGCACGGAATTTGGAATAATAATTTTCAAAATACGAGTATCGTTTTCAAATGCGCCATTTCTTATTGTTTTTAAGTTATTATTTGACAAAAATCTTACTTCTTTTAAGTTTGAACAATTACTAAACGCATCTTTTTTTATTTCTTCAACTGATTTTCCAATTTGAACATTTTCCACGTATTTGTAAGATTCCATTCCACCAACTGATTTTGCACCATCCGTAATTATTATTGTATTAATATCACGGGCATTCAGTTCTTCGTATTCGTTAACCATTACAGTTCCGTTTTTAGCAATTTCGGCACTTCGAGCCAAAACTTTCTGAGAATAATAAGTTCGTCTGATTGGCAACCTGATACCAAAATTAAATTCCAGCATATTTAAATAAGCAAGAGAAGGATTTTGAAGATTATGGTATTCAATTTGATACGAAAGCTCATAAAGTTTAAGCAAAGTACAACCTGCAAAAGCAAAAGCGTACAAATCATGGTCAAAATTATAAAAAGGTGAATCGTAGTTTCTGTCAACAATGTTATAACCAAGTCCGGCACCAATATAAGGCGTAAAAAGTTCCCAACCCGGCGAGATTCGTTCATCAACCAAAAATTTTGCAGTAATTTCGGGAGCAAAATCTAAATGAGTAACATTATTTATTACATTAGGATTGAATTTTAAATTGGCCCCAAGTGCAAACCAATACAAATTCATTACATCAAACTGGAATCTAAGATCGCTGTGAATATGCGAATCATTATTCTGTACATACGAAGTCTGAGTTGTAGCACTTTGAGCTGCCTCTTTTGCCTTATCAACATCTCCAAAAAAATTATCATTAACACCAGCTGTAGGCCTTAAAAACGGCATAATTTTTGGGAAAAGAGAAATAACTTCAACCTTTGAAGAATTGTACGTTACAATGCCAGTTTCATCTGTATCAAGCGTAACTTCAAAAGAATCTTCCTCATTTTCGTGAGGTAAAAACAGTTTGGCAACTTCACTTTCGCTATAATTTTTTGGATGTATTGAATAATGATTATCGAGCGAGAAATATTTTGAAAAACTTGAATCGGAAGTTTCTACCAGCAGCATATAATCATCAAACAAAAGGTCTTCCGACGGAACTGAAACCGTATATTTTTTCTTGGCCGGCACTTTTGTAAAATAAAGCGGAATTCTTCTTTGTTCACCACCCTGCTCCGGATAAGCCGAAATCAGCGTAAATTTCATGTCGCTTGTAATATCATCAGCGGCAAGCGTAAAATCAACATTTTTTGTGCGTTTATTGTACTTTGAAGAAACTTTTTGAATTCGCTCTTCTGCACTTTTTGGAATCTGCTGCTTTACAAGAATAAGAAAACGAGAAGAATCGGTTTCGGAATTACGAGCGACCACATTGTAGTAGCCGCTTTTTAAGAGAGAACCGTCACATTCAAAAGAAAGTTTTAACATTCCATTTGAAGCAGAATTTTGTTTTGAAGCAATTGTTAACGGAACAATCTGACGCTCCTGTTCAGAAGCATAAGCATAACGAATTGCACCATCAGCTGGCTGCATAGTAAATTCCGTTAATTGTGAAAAACCGCGGCCTTCTGCATAAAAACTAACTTGCGAAGAACCGTCAATTTCTAGAGCATTAACTTTATACCTTGTATCAACTTTAAAATCGGAAGGTCGCAATTCCAAAGGACGCTCGGCAAGAACAAGAATTTCTATAGAATCACTACAGTTTCCATTTTTTTTAGCCTGCAACAGATAATACCCCGAAGAAAGTTGTTCGGGATTATAGCTAAGATAAACTCCGCTCTTTTTTTCGTTACGTTCTACCACCGATAAAGAAACCGATTCCCGATTATCATAAAACGGAATAAAACTAGCGGCATTTTTGGATGTATCGGGTTCAGGAATAAGATAAAACTGAGTGTCGGTCGTAAAAATATTTTTACCTTTTACAAAAAAAGTGTTTTCGCCAAATTTTTCGACGGCAGGAATGTATTTTTTGGAATCAGGATTTTGCGACAAATCTTCATTTTTTAAATTTATATACAAAACCGGCGATTTCCATTCTTTTGATTTTTCAAAATAATTGTCAAAAAGATACGGAATCGAAACATCAAGAACCTTAAATTCTGTCCATTCCGAAGTTGCGCCTTTTTTTCCAAGAATATTAAAAGTACTAACCGCCATTCTGTAGTGACCGGGGGCAAGAGACGCCCT
Organism: Treponema sp.; assembly: GCA_024680155.1. Taxonomy (GTDB): domain Bacteria; phylum Spirochaetota; class Spirochaetia; order Treponematales; family Treponemataceae; genus Treponema_D. The sequence continues at coordinate 29,072 of JAILCM010000176.1, read as the reverse complement.
GTAAGACGTAGAAGGAGTTTTGTGCGAAATTACTTTTTCCCAAGTTCCGTCCGATTTGAGTTTTTCAATTGTAATCTGATATTTTCCAGCATTTTCAACAGGCTGCCATGAAAAAGTTTCATTTTGCTGTGAATGCTTAACTTTTACAGATTCTTTAGCAAATACAGCTATTGCGAATAGAGATAAAACAAATAAAACAAAAAACTTTTTCATATCTTACATTAAAAATTGGGATTACCTGAAGATTTTTTTATAGGCTACCTCTTTAATTATCGGCAGGTTTTAAAGTTTTTGTTATAAAAAAAAGAGCTGCCCGATTTTTTTTTCAGGCAGCCCAGAATTACAGCAAAACATAAATCATTTAATTGATTTATATTTTACTGCAAGATTAAATGTGTTCCGTTAGTTCTGTTCAAACCAAGCACGGAATGCACGAAGTTGTGTTTCATCACATACTTTGATGTAAGTAAAGCCATTTCCACCAGCTTTAAGAACAAGCTTTGTTTTGTCGCCGGCTTTTGGTGAAGCAACAGGAGCAAAGGTTCCTTTTACAGTAAGACCAGAGAGATCAACTATAACTGGAACTTTTACAATAGTCTTATTTGCAAAAATCTGAGATTCCCATGTACCAGTTTCTGAAAACTTAATAAGATAAGGTTTACCAGCTTCGCAGCTTGCAACTTCTTCTGTTGTAAACTTGAATCTTAATGAACCTTTGTCTGTTACTGTACTTGGCTCGTAAGCCTTAACACCAAGAGCAATAAGTTCTTCTGTTGTCAAAGAGAATGGCAGACAGATTGAATTGAAGTTTGCACCGAATGTTCTTGTGATTGAAATATCAACTGACTCTTCTTCAGCAGCGGCTTCAATTGCAGCAGTATTATCTGCATTTTCATCAAGAACGAGGAGTTTTCTTGGAAATGTAAGTGTATAATCTTTTCCGCCAACTGTAAGTACAACATTCTGAGCATATACTCCAACTTCTGTTGGAATAGCGTCCAAAGTTTTGTTGTATTTACAAGCTTTAACTACAGGTACAACTTCTGTTTCTTCTGTAAATGGAGCAATATCAGCAGTTAATTCTTTCTGGCCTCCAGTAAGAGTTAAGTCAGTCTGTTCAAGCTCCTCTCCCGAGTCAGACATAAGATGTGCTGTAAGTACATTTGGTTTTTCACCAGTATAAGTAAACTTAGACCAGGTTCCATTCAATACATTCTGATCAATATTAGCTTCGCTTACGAAAACAGAAAGCCAGAGAGATTTTTCGTTGTGAGTATGAGCAAAGGCATTCTTTCTTAATTTTAATATTTTGCCATTGTAGTATACCCAGTTATTAGTACCGTCATCATAAACAATACTAGCAGAAGCGGCATTGTCTGAATGAATGTATTTAATTGAATTCCGATCTGAATTCTTAGCAAACATAACATCTGCACTTTGTGTTGGTGTCTTTGTTGTATAAACATAAACATCAGCACCTTCTGTAAGACCATAAATCTTTGGTAAATTTGTAGTATTGCTGCTATCACCATTTACCTGGAAGTTGTTAGGTTTACCATTTGCTTTGTTATTTTTTACAATTGAAGCACCAGTTACAACATTGTTATCTCTTGCCCAAACACCGGCACCATATGCTGCGTTACCAGTAATATAGTTATGTTCAATTCGTCCGCCTTTAAGTTCAAAATTACCGTCAACACAAACAGCTCCACCCCAACCAGTTCCTGCTGAAGTTTCAACTGAACATCCAAGGATAGCACCACCGTTCATAGTGAACAAACCGTTACCAATATAAACAGCACCACCACCATGGTTAGTATTTCCATTATTTACTACATGACAGTCGATAATTGTTCCGGCATTCATAGTAACAGTACCACTAGTTGAAATATAGATACCGCCACCTTTTGACTGTGAATTACCAGAACCAACTAAACATCCCTTACCACCAGTAATAAAGCCACCAACAACCTTTTTGTTTGTAGAAGGATCTGTTGGACGATTTTCGTCTGTATCTGTATTAGTTGGATTACTATCGGTAATAGTAAGATTACTTTCAACCCACAAAACAGCGGCCTTAGTCTGGCTATTAGAAGGAGCAGCTCCAGTATATTTAATACCTAAACCGTTCAAATCAAGGGTATGAGTACCTTCCTTAAGTTCAATTGTAGTTGTTGTTGTACAATTTCTTAGGAGAGTAAGAGTACTTTCGTCTACCCAAGCAGAAAGTGCAGAAGCGAATGTTGCATATTCAGTTGTTACACCAGCAGTGGTTGTAACGGTGGCAACTGGCGGAACAGATACCTTCAACTGTCCATCAGAGTTTTTGAGAACTGTATAATTAGCATCATCGCTGAAGAATTTGCTTGCGTCGTTGTAAGTCTTATTCGCGCTATTGGTGAATACGCCAGGGGATGGCAGGGTTACATAAACATCTGCTTCATCAGTTAACTCGCCAATGATTTGAATGCATCCACTTTTTATGTACAAATTCTGCACTTTAGTACCTGCTATGTTGTCCTTGATAACGGGACTTCCGGAGAGTTTCGTCGTACCATAATTGCCACCTGTATCAACTCCACCGGAATTTCCTTTTGAATAATTTGAAGTTATTTCACCACCAGACATTGTAAACGTCGGTTTATCCCATCCATGTACACCACCAGCTTCCATATTAGCGTAGTTATAAGATATCTTTCCACCTGACATTGTCATATTAGCACTGCTGCTTAAGACATCAACACCGCCACCCTCATTATACACGTAGTTATAAATAATGTTGCCACCCGACATATTAAATGTTCCCTGGACCATAACACCTGAACCACGCATACCTGTATCATAATTGATTACCGTACCATTACCAATAATTGTACCGCCTTCCATGTTAAGCGTAGCTCCACTTACAACGCGGATACCACCACCACAATTTTCGCCTTTGCTTGTTCCGCCAGTAATGTAGCCACCAGTAAAAGTCTTATAATCAGTTCCTTCGGTACCAGTCAAAGCGTCATTCACCGTAGCAAGTCCCGCACCGTTAGATGCAACGTTGGAAACTGTAAACTTATGTGTCGAACCAGGATTGCTATCTTTGAGCGTAAGATTTCCGTTGACTACGATTACAGTTATAACTTTTTTATTACCGTTGATACCATACCCGTTTAAATCCAGCGTACGTGTACTACCACTCGGAACAGTGATTGTGCTCGAAATCTCTACATCTTTGAGAAGCTTGAGTGTAGTTTCCTCTGTCCAGGCAGCAAGAGCATCGCTAAATACACCATAATATGATGTCGTCGTTCCGTTTGATACACTTGCAACAGCCTCAGCCCACTTTGCGTAAACTTGAGTTACATTTTCTGTAATTGCAGTGTCAAAATTAAACTCAGTTGTCAAATCTTCATCTGCATACCAGCCAAGGAAGTCCAAATAATTTTTTGTAGGATCATCTGGTTTTGTAGCTTTTGCTCCTTTTTCAATCTGCTGAGTTTTTACGCTTGAACCACCGTTAGTATTGAAAATAACATAACTCTTGGTGAGTGTATTACCTTTATTGTCCTGAACCACTCCATTTCTTTCAAAAATGATTACCCCACCAGGATAATTGGATGGTACCTCATAATTAGGATGGTTTTGTGGTTCATAACGACTTTCAAGAGAGAAAGAACTACCCTCTGTATCTGTAATATTTACATACAAAGTCGTATTGGCAAACAGCTGAATTGCTCCATGATTGTAAGCACTAACTCTACAATTTCCTTTTATTGTCAAATAAAGATCAACATCAGCATTTCCACCAACAGTAAATGCAGAACACCACTTGTCACCTATTATCGAAGCATTGTCCAATGTAATATTGACAGTCATCTTTTCACCCGACCAGTTTCGGATTTGCAATGCCGGGTTTGCTGTACAAGAACCTGTAAGAACATAATCTCCTGTGTATTGCACAGCAGAAACCTTATCACTTTCAGAATGACCAGTACTACCACCCTGGGTGTAACCATCAGACCGAATAGTAAGTCTACCCTTGCTTAGGTCTATTGTTTTTGTTTCAGCCCAAGCGGCCATTCCGGCACCCGCAATAAGAGCGGCTGCAAGAAGTTTTTTAAATATCGTTCTTATTTTTTTCATACATTATCTCCCTTATTGTGCATCCTCGCGCAAACCGCCTTCTTCAAAATCAAAGGCAAAATCAATATAGAATTCGCCTTCTGCAAGAACATCAACTTCGGCGCTTGAAGAATATTCTGTACCGCTGTATAAAGTTTTTGCTTCTACAACATGAACTCCAGCAGAAAGTTCTTCAGCTGGAATTTCAAGAGTTCTTCCAGCATCGCTACTAACAAGGACACCGTCCACATACCATCGTACTTCAGGATTTGCAATAGATGTCTGAACAGTGAATACGTATTTTTCGTTTTCTGTATAATAATTCATAGAATACTTTTCTTCGGCATAGTACTGCTCTTCTGGTTCTTCAACAGTTACGATTGCAAAAGTTTCTACATCTTTCGGCCATTTTGCATACAAGTCGATATCTTTTTTAATTCCGCTTGTAGAAGTAAATGGCTGTGTAAATTCTTCGTCAAAATACCAATCAATTGTAAAACTTCCGTCTCTTCTTGTAGAGCGAAGAACACTTGCCTGAATATTTGTATTTCTGCTGAATTCATTGATAGCAGGTTCTGAACCACCGTATGTATGGAATGTAATTGTATAAATTTTATCAGTCTTCAAATCATCACCATTAGGATTTAATGTAGAAGTACTTGTAAGACCGCCTGCAATTACAAAGTATTCGCGCCATGTTGCAACTGCTACGCTTGAGGTTTTGATTTCGTTTTCTGACCAGAGTGTAAATACTGCACAATACATTCCTACACTAAGGTTTCCTGAATCAAACTGAGCTTTACCATCTACAATAGGAACAACTTTGTCTGTAAGAGCCGCAGAAACAGGGTCGTTTGCAAGTGTTGCATCATCATTTACTGAATAAACGCTTACTGTAACCTTGTTTACCGAACCGTCTTTAGGAAGCTGTACTCCAATAGAAGCGTTTCCCTGTACTCCTGTTCCACCAAGGCTTACAAGAGTAAGTGCAAATGAAAGCTTTGTTCCGTTTTCCTGAACTGTGATTGGAACAGTAGTATCTTTATAAATTGAACCGCTTGTAGTTTCTGCAGTAAGTGTAAATGTATAAGTTGCACCTTTTTGAACAGTAATTTCTGCCGAATTAAGCTGTTTTTTTGCATCTTCAGATTCGTTTGTATGCCATTCTACATCTGAAATTGAAGAATCAGCAGAAACACCAACAAGGCTAAAACTCTTAAAAGAAATAACAGTCGGGTACGCTGTTCGAGCTTCATCATTTAAACTAAGACGAATTACTACAGTGTCTCCGCTTGATTTCTTTTTAGTTTCTGTCTCAAATTTAGAGCCGGAATCAAATATATTTGAACAGGCAGTAAGTACTAAACTAACAGCAGCAGCTGAAATTATCGTACAGATTCTTTTTAATGTAATTTTTTTCATATTACCTCCTATAAATCTTCAGACTAATTAATTAACTGTCAAAGATGCTTCCGATGAATACGGAATTCCATTCTTAACAGTTACTACTGTGACTGTATGTTCACCAGGCTCCATTGTTGTTGTATCAACAGTCAAGCTTTCAGAAGTTTGTGGCTGCTGTACGCCGTCAATAAGCCATACATAAGAACTTGTTTGAATATTTGTTGTAACTACAAAGTCTACGGTATCTCCGTGCTTAATTGCAGTAAGAGTAAACAGATTAGTTTCAACCGTAATATCAATTACTACTGTTCTTACACCAATTTTGTAAGTGAATGTTTTTTCCAAATCAGGATCATCACTTCCTTTTGGTTTACCGTGAACAATTACAGTAACAGGAAGCTTATCGTGGTTTTCTGGATCCTTAGTAAAGATTACTACATCATCCCAATCTGGTTTATTTCCATCGTCGTCAAGATCTTCGATAGGATTTCCGTCCTTATCAAAATACTCTTCTTCAATTTCAACGCCGTCATCGTCATCATCATCGTCATCGTCGTAGTTTGTAGTAATAGTTGGTCTTCCTGGGAATTCGTCTTCATCTTCGCTAAAGACAATTTCTTCGCCATCTTCTACAGGTTTTCCGTCTTTTTCAACTTTGATGATTACAGGTGGCTTATAGCCTTCAACTTCAACAGGGGTTGGTCTGTAACCGTCGATAATGATTGTTCCAGGAACTGTACCAGGACGAGGTCTTGGGTTCCAATTGAACTTAATTCTCTTGCGAATTACAGAAGGCTCTACAGAATCATCTGTGTATTCTTCTACTTCACCTTCAATTTCTACAGGTTCACCGTCAGGGTAGCCTTCGTAAGTAAGAATTGGTCTTGGAGTTGTTGGAATGTCATCATCTACAGGGAAATAAATAATTCCTTCCGGTTCCTTAGTTTCTGGTTGACCAATCTTAACAACAGGTTTTGGAACAAAGTCAACTGTAACTTCCTGTTTTCCAGTTGGAGTTGTGTCTGGTTTTGGAGTTACTTTAACCTTAATCTTAATTCTCTTACCTTTGTGTTCTGGTTTCTTGTAATATTCTTTTACATCATCCCAGTCTACATCATCGTCGCCGTCAAGATCTCCAATAGGATTTCCATCTTCGTCTTCGTAAGTAGTTTCTTTTTCGATATCTTCATCGTTGTAGTTTGTAATAATGATTGGTTCAAACTCGTCAATATCTTCGTCATCTTCAACTTTGATTTCATCTCCGTCTTCGTAAGGATGTCCGTCGAAATTAACCTTAATAATTACAGGTGGATGATATTCAACTCCTTCGATTTCTGTAGGCTTATATCCTTCTACTTCAATCTGAACAGGTAATTTTCCTCCACGAGGTTTAGGATTATACTTAAATATAATTCTCTTGCGCTCTACAGGTGGCTCTTCAGAATCATCTGTGTATGTTTCTACAGTACCTTCAACTTCTACAGGTTCACCGTCAGGGTAGCGGTTATATCTGATGATAGGTTTTGGATTTTCTGGAATGTCATCATCTGTATAAACAATAACTCCAGCTGGCTCCTCAGTTTCTTCAATTTTGTTAACCTTCACTACAGGCTTTGGAGTAATTTCAAATTCTGAAACCTTCTTGCTTGTTGGGTCTGTTTTTGGAGTTACTTCAACCTTAATCTTAACTTTCTTTCCTTCGTTGTCTGGGTCTTCGTAATATTTCTTTACAGCATCCCAGTCTTTGTCACTGTCGCCGTCTTTGTCTTCGATAGGATTTCCGTCTTCGTCTTCGTAAGTTGTTTTGATTTCAACGTCATCTTCGTCGTAATTTGTGTGAATATTTGGTTTTCCAGGGAAGTTATCCTTATCTGTAACGATTTCTTCACCTTCTTCATATTCTTTACCATCAACTTCAATCTTGATGATTACAGGCGGCTTGTAGTCTGGAACTTCGATTGGTGTTGGCTGGTAACCTTCAACAATAACTGTACCAGGAACATCTCCTCCGCGTGGTCTTGGAATCCAACAGAACTTAATTCTCTTCTTTTTCTTAGGATTTCCATTATCGTCAAGATCTTCGTTGTCGTAGTATTCTTCTACAGTTCCAGGAACTTCTACTGGTTCGCCATCAGGGTAGCTTTCGTAAGTGAGGATTGGTCTTGGAGTTTCAGGAATATCATCATCTACAGGAATATAAACGATTCCTTCTGGTTCCTTAGTCTCTGGTTTTCCAGTCTTAACTACAGGTTTTGGAACAATTACAATTTCTGTAGTTGTTTTTCCGCTTGGAGTTGTATTTGGTTTTGGAGTACCTTCAATCTTAACCTTAACTTTCTTACCCTTGTTTTCTGGATGTTCTGGGTCGTTGTAATATTTCTTTACATCACCCCAACTTGGCTTTCCGTCGCCGTCAAGGTCTCCAATAGGATTTCCATCTTCGTCTTCGTAAGTAGTTACGATTTCTACTTTGTCATCATCGTAATTTGTTGTAATTACAGGCTCTGGCAATGTTTCAATATCGTCATCATCATCAAGCTTGATTTCTTCTCCGTCTTCGTATTCTTCGTCATCATAAGTAACTTTTGTAATTACAGGTGGGTAGAAATCTACAGTTTCGCTTGTAGGTCTGTAATTTGGTTCTACCTTTATAACAATAGGAAGTTTTCCAACAGGCATACGAGGATTAATTGGCTTCAAATCAAAAATGATTCTCTTCTTTTTCTTAGGATTTCCATCTTCATCAAGGTCATCTTCATCTTCGTATTCTTCTACAGTTCCACGAATTTCAACTTCTTCTCCATCTGGTTCCAATTTGTAAGTTACAGTTGGTTTTGGAGTATAAGGAATGTCATCATCGTCAATATCAACAATAATTATTCCTTCTGGGTTCTTAACTTCTGTACCTGTTATATTAATGAATGGCTTTTCTGTCTTTGAAACATAGAATTTAGATGTTTTTCCGCTTGTAGGGTTTGTATCTGGTGTTGGTTTTGCAACAACTTTTACAGTAACTTTTTTACCCTTGTTTTCTGGATTGTTAAGATAATCCTGAATTGCACTCCAGTCTACAGGCACAGAGCTACCTTCAATGTAGTATTTCTTTTCTACACTAATTGCATCTTCTGTATAGTTTGTTTTTACAACAGGTTCACTAATTGTTCCATTTTCATCTGAAGAAACCAGAACGTCATCGCCGGCTGTGTAAGTTATACCGTCTGATTCAAGTTTAACTACTACAGGAGGAATGTAATTTACGGTTATTGTTGTTGGTTTATAACCTGGAACATTAACGTCTACAGGTAACTCACCGCCCGGAACCTTACTAATTGGAGTCAAGTCAAAAATAATAACTTTTTTTCCGTCTTCGTCTGTTGTTACAGTTCCTTCTACGGTTTTGGTTGTTCCGTCAGGAAGTTTGTAAGTTGCCGTTGGCTTTGGAAAATCAGGAATATCATCTTCAACCGTAACTTTTACTACGTTATCTGGATTAACCATTGAACTTTGAATTACGGTTAACTCCAATTCCGCGATTTTTAAATCTTGTATCATGTGAGAGCAGCTTGCAAAAACTACGGCAAAAAGTATTGCAGCAACTCCTAAAAATTTATGTTTCATAGTACCTCCTATGATTCCCGCGACGAGCGCGGGAATAACAACTATTTTCTAATTACAATTTCAATACGGCGGTTTTTCCACCAGTTTTCCTGGTCTTCGCGGCTGGCAAGTGGATTTGCACCACCCATTCCGACTGCTTTAATAATGTCTGGACTTACGCCACGATCAACAAGCATCTTTGCAAATGCTTCTGCACGAATCTGGCTTAAAGGAATAAGTTCTTCCCTATCTTCTTTTTCTGTTCCAGAAACGTTATTTGCATAACCTTCTACAGTAATGTTCATGTTTTCAATTGCAAGTGCTCGTTTAGCAATTTCGTCAAGCATGTTGTTCAAGTCGTTGCGCTTAGCTCTTGTAAGCTTATTGAATGTTGCAGCATTAGGGTCAAAACTTACAGAAGTCAAAGAAATCTTCCATTCGTTTTCTGCTGTCTGGTTAAGAATAATACCTGTTTCGATGTTTACGTTACCGTCGATTGTTGTTTCCAAAGTACTGCGTCCAAGGCGTTCGCGGTCAAGTTCGCAAACTGTAACGCTCAGATAAGCTGGATAGTTTTCACGGCTGAATATGATTGAACCGTCATTTTCTCTACCATCCCATACAATTTCTGCTGGAGGATAACCTTCTCCTGACCAAGATTTAATTTCTTTACCCTTAGGGTCAGTAATTCTGAGTGTCCAGTTTTCTGGAGCATCACTCATGTATTTTGTTGCAGGATGGAATACAACCTGATCTTTTACACCGTCTCCATCTGGAGTAAAGTCTTTAATTTCTTCTTTGCTAACACCAAGGAATAATTCTGGATTTTTAAGTATGCGTCTAAGTTCTGCCTGCATCTGAGTACGGAGAGCTTCTTCTGCTTCGCGTGCAAGGCGTTCTTCTTCAGCTTTACGGGCTTCTTCTGCAATACGGGCTGCTTCTGCTTCTGCTGCAAGTCTAGCTTCTTCTGCAAGACGAGCTGCTTCTTCTGCCTTACGAAGTTCTTCTTCAATGCGGGCTTTTTCTGCTTCATCTGCGGCAGCTTTTTCTGCTTCTTTTCTCAAACGTTCAATTTCGGCATTCTGCCTGTCTTTTTCTTCCTGAAGACGACGTGCTTCTTCTTCCTGCTGAGCTTGAAGCAATGCAAGGCGTTTTTCTTCTGCTCTAGATTTAATTCTCTTGATTGTATCTGTGATATGGAAAATTGCACCAATACGGAATCCAATATCGTGTACTGAATTATTTTCCTGCTCAGGACTTAATGTCCAGTATGGTGAAAATTCAAATTCAACATTTTTAAGAGCGTCTACCGGTGCAATATAGCGAATTGCAGGAGAAATAAAGAACAACTGGTCAAGATAAATACCGTTTGCCTTAGTTCCTTTTACACCTACAGTGTGACTCATATTAAGTCCATATCCAACTTCCGGCTGAACTGCAAATGTGTGTCCCAAAAATAAATATGGAATTCGCAAAAATGCACCTGCATAAAGTCTGAGGTCGTTATGGCTTACTAAGTTTGAACCAGATTTTGGAATTGTATGTCCGAAATCTGCATGGATAGTTGCACCCAAATCCATCTCATCAAACAAAAAACGAGGAAATGTGTATTCAACATCAAGTCCACCGGCAAAATTTGTTACCGCATAATTGCTCCATTCACCAAGTGCATACTGATTTGCAAAAAATGCACCTGCAGCAAAGCCCGTATACACCGGAACTTTTTCGCTGAATAAAGCAAATGTTTCGTTCGGCCCCACCCCTGTTTCTGCATTTTCCTGCGCCATTACCGGCAGTGCTAGAAAAAACAGAATTCCCGAAAGGACGATGATATTTTTTTTCATAGAATCACTCCTATACTTTTTTTTATCTTTTTAAAATTAGATACCAAAGTTAAATGAAAAAAGCGGCATCTATTAGGCTGCACCAAATAAATGATTGAGCCAACAATGCCGTTCCATACATTTTTTGTGTTGAGAATATAAACTGAAGATTTGAATAGATTTATACCGAGGTTCGAGGTTCGAGGTTCGAGGTTCGAGGTTCGAGGTTAGCGTTCCTCTAGTACTTTTTTTTGTCAATAGAAAGAATGGTATGTTACTTTTTTTCTGCAATTTTCTATTCATATTCGTATTGTATGTCACAACAAAAAATTATCAATTGGATTTCTAAAAAAATATTGAACTGCTAGTTTAGAATTTTTGAAATATTTTAGAATTTGGAAAGGATGGTTTCTGAAGATTTTGATTTTGATAAGTTTTTAAAGGAAAATTAAGGCTGATTTTAGAATCAAACAAAAAAAAAGACTCCCGTTCAATTGTGAACAGAAATCTTTTTATAGTTTTAGATATATAAAATCTTATTTCAACAAGTCACGAGCGAGAATTTTTGCGATGTTAGGACGTTTTACTAAATCTCCTTTAAGTCCTTCTTCGCGGGCCTTGTTTACGTAGCTAGGATCCTGGAAGCTGTACTTAAAGTTTGTATGAACGTCGTAAGTTCCCTTCATAAGAGCGTATGCATCTTCTGTCATTACGAGCTCTTCGTCTGTTGGGATTACGAAAATCTTTGTCTTTGAATCGTCAGCGTGGATGTATGTTTCAGCGTTGCCTGTGAATGACCATTCGTTGCGCTGTTCGTCAATCTTGATACCGTAGTTTTCGAGACCTGAACAAGCCTTCATACGAGTGATTGGTCCGCGTTCTCCAACACCTGCTGTCCAAACGATTGCGTCTACGCGACCGAGTTCTGCCATGAATGCACCAATGTACTTTTTAATGCGGAGAGCTTCCATTTCGATAGAAAGCTGGCAGAGCTTGTCGCCCTTTGCTGCATCGATTTCGATATCGCGGCGGTCTGAATATTTTCCAGTAATACCAAGACAACCACACTTCTTGTTCAATGCTTTGTCCATTTCGTCAGCTGACATACCGGTTTTGCGCATGATGTAGAATGGAAGAGCCGGGTCGAGGTCTCCAGAACGTGTACCCATTACAAGACCTTCAAGAGGAGTTATACCCATTGTTGTATCGTAGCAAACACCGTTCTTAACAGCACACATAGAAGAACCGTTTCCGATGTGACAGATGATAAGGTTGCAGTCTTTTGGATCTTTTCCAAGGAGAACTGCAGCGCGTTTTGCTGTGTAAAGGAATGAAGTTCCGTGGAAACCGTAGCGGCGTGCAGCGTACTTCTCGTACCATTCGCGTGGAATTGCGTACTGGAAAGTTTCTTCCGGCATTGTCTGGTGCCATGCTGTATCCATGATAGCTGAGTGAGGAACATTTGGCATTACCTTCTGAGCAGCTTCAATACCCATGATGTTAGCTGGCATGTGGAGAGGTCCAAGGTCTACTACTTCGCGGAATCCGTCCAAAACTTCTGGAGTAATAAGTACAGACTTTGTGAACTTTTCGCCACCATGAAGTACGCGGTGACCAACAGCTCCAATTTCGTCCATAGATTTGATAACACCAACTTCTGGGTCAGTAATTTCTTTGATGATAAGTTCGATAGCTTCTTTGTGAGTTGGACAAGGGCTTTCGATTTCTGTTTTCTTTCCCTTAGCCTTGTGAGTAATGCAGCTTCCTTCAATTCCGATGCGCTCTACAACACCGTTAGCCATTACTTCTTTGTTATCCCAGTCATAAACCTGATACTTTGCAGATGATGAACCACAGTTCAATGTTAAGATTACCATAATAAGCTTCCTATAAAAAAAAATAAGTAGAAAAATTATAGAAGAAAAAAAGATGATTTTCAATACATCGAATCGAACGGCGATTCCAACATGACCAATAAGACTCTATCATAACTTCATCGCCGTGTTGTCAACACATCACCCTATATATATAATAGAACGATTATAAAAAACGAGGAGATGTTTTTATTATGAAAAAAATCTACAAAATTGTTCTGGCATCTTTTTGTTTTGGGGATGCTTTCTCTTTCTAGTCTTGCTGCTGAAAATATTCCAAGATTCGGCTCATCTGGTAAACTTGAAGGTAACATTGCTGTTGTTACTATGTTCCTGGATGATACTCGTACTTCATGGAACTTTAAGAAAAAGCAAGATCTTGAAATGTATGATTACGCTTACTACGATGTACAGGTTGCCTGTGACTGGATTACAAAATCATGTAAAGAATATGGTAGAAAAGTTAATTTTATATGGGACTGGGACAAATATAATGAATTGTACTTCAGCGGAGCAAAAATTCGTATAGACGCAACAAATGAAAGCGAAGATATTTATTCTGAAGTTCAGCCTATTATTAAAAAATACATAGACAGTGAGAAAATTAAAAAATCTCTTGGTGCAAACGGTATTATTTATTTGGCCTGCTTTAATACACACTACAGCAATACTGTAACAAGTATGACAGATCCTTGGTCAAGAGATTATCCTATTAATGAAGAAATCTGTTATATGTTCATGAGATGCGACAACGATGTTGAAGTTCCTGCAATGTTCGCCCACGAAATGCTGCATACCTTTGGAGCTCCAGATTTGTACACACCAGGAATGTACGACATTACACAAAAATTTATTGATTATTTGGAATCTTCAAAAAATAACGACATTATGGGTTACAGAGCTGGCTTACTCCCAAATACAGATTCTTATGATTACGACAACGTTCCAAACGCTTTGACAGAAATTACAGCATATTACATCGGCCTTACAAATTCCAGCAAAACCGTACAGCAATGGGGCTTCAAACCAAGCGACTATGTTTCTAAATAAAAAAGAATTATGAAGGGATTCTTCCATAATTTAGATTTAATTAATTAACCTTGCCACGGATGGAAAGGTGTGTTATATTAAAAAAGAAAGGCATTCGCAATTAAGCGTCTTGCCTCTAGGGGTTGTCTAGTTACCTAGACCATGCGCCCGCCAGTGGGTCGTAACACTTTATAAGGCGGGCGCTATTTTTTTATTCGTTTACCTTTTTTCCGTCTACGGAGAAGGCGCTGAATAATGTCGATGATTACCTTAATTGCTTCTAACAGCAAACTAAGAAGTTCAAACAGACTCATAGCTGCCTCCTAATTTAGCAATCCATTCCAGTTTCCTAGAACAGTCGAATTTCAGAGACAAGACCGCCATCAATTGCGAATGCCGGATTATAGTATACTAAAACGCAAACAATATATCAATATATAACTATTTAATATTATTATAGCTATAAGATTATAAAAAACTGGTTTACACGGGATTTTAAGGGCAGAGCCCTTAGGCGAGGGGGTAGCGAAAGCCGTGGCTACGGCTGGAGCGAGGGGGAGACTTTCCCCTCCCAAACACACGCCATTTGTACAAACCTTAAAAATCTGCTAAAATGTCCGCATGGTAATAGCTTCTATAGATTTAAAGAATGGACACGTTGTTCAGCTTAAAAACGGAAAGGAACTGGTGCTTCAGCGCGATGATGCTGAGTCTTTGATTCTCCAGTTTGATATGTATGGTGAAGTTGCTGTAATTGATTTGGATGCGGCACTTGGTAATGTTGATGCAAAGGGAAACACTGTAAACACTCCTCTTTTAAAAAGCCTTCTCCATCATGGAAACGTTCGTACTGGCGGCGGAATTCGTTCTGTAAAACGTGCAAAAGAACTTGTAAGTCTTGGGGCAGAAAAAGTTATCATTGGTTCGGCTGCATGGAAAAGTGAACCTAAAGCAGGCGAATCGGTTTTAAACGAAGATTTTTTAAACGAACTTGCTGCAGCAATTGGTAAGGACAGAATTATAATTTCGGTTGATGCTATAAACGGAAAAATTGCTGTAAAAGGCTGGACCGAAACTGTTGATATTCCTTTGGTTGAAGGTGCTAAACAGGCTGAAAAATTCTGTTCGGAACTTTTGTTCACTTGTGTAGAAAAAGAAGGCTGCATGCAGGGCACAAACATGGACTACGTTCGCCAGTTGCGTGAAGCCGTCCATTGTCGAGTTGTTGCGGCTGGTGGAATTTCGAGCGTTGAAGAAATTGCAGAACTTGAAAAAATGCATTGTGATGTTCAGCTTGGAATGGCACTTTATACAAACAAGGTTAATCTTACTGATTCTTTTGTTGCCTGCCTTGATTTTGAAAAAATGCCTTTAATTCCTGTGATTGCGCAGAGTATGAACGGCGATGTTTTGATGCAGGGTTTTGCAAATGCAGATGCTTTCCGCAAGAGTTTTGAAACTAAAAAGCTTACTTTCTGGAGTCGTTCTCGTAATGAACTTTGGACTAAGGGCGAAACAAGCGGAAATTTCTTAGAACTTGTTAGAATGCGTGCTGACTGTGACCGTGATTGTGTTCTTGCAACGGTTCTTCCAACTGGACCTAGCTGCCATACAGGAAGCTGGACCTGCTTTACTACAGACCCACAGGAAAAATCTAACATGGGTCGTCTTTACAACGTAATTGCAGACCGTTTTGCAAATCCGCGCCCTGGTTCTTACACTGCAACACTTGATTCAAAACGAGTTCGCGAAAAGGTTGAAGAAGAAGCAGAAGAATTGTGCGAGGCTGAAACAAAAGAAGACGTTATCTGGGAAGCAGCCGATTTAATTTACTTTGTAAACGTGCTGATGTACAAAGAAGGCGTAACCTGGAAAGACGTATACGATGAGCTCGACAAACGGCATAAAGCTTAAATTTGCGAGCCACCAATAGTTTTTTAAGAAAAATTAGGAAGTTACGATGATTAAAATACAAAAATACAGCGAAGTTGAAAAAGAGTTTTTTGAAGGACGTTCGTTCGGTAATTCGGATGAAGTTGTCAACTCCGTTCTTGAAGAAGTAAAAGCAAAAGGGGATGCAGCCCTTAGAATATACGGTGCAAAGTTTGATGTTTCTGTTCCGTCTGTTTTTGAAGTTCCACAGGAAGATCTAAAAGCAGCAGCAGAAAAACTTAAGATTCAAAAGCGTGATGTTTATGATGCAATCGTTTATTCACACGATTTAGCACTCCGTTTTGCAAAACGCCAGAGAGAATCTTTTTCTGATTTTGAAGACGAACTTGTACCGGGCGTATTTACCGGCCAGAAGACAATCCCTGTAAAAACTGCAGGCTGTTACGTTCCAGCTGGCCGATTCCCGCTAGTTTCAACTGTAATTATGACAGTTACTCCTGCAATTGCGGCTGGTGTTGAAAACGTAATTATGTGTACACCACCTCGCATTCACCCGGATGACAGAGATGAAGCAGAAAAATCTGGAAGCGGCATTCAGGGTAAAGCTTATGCAGGCGGAAAACCTTATGCTGACGAAGGAATTATGGCGGCCGCTTATATTTGCGGTGTAAATCACCTTTATGCAGTCGGCGGTTCACAGGCAATTGGTGCAATGGCTTACGGGACAGAATCTATTCCAAAGGCTGATGTTATTGTTGGTCCTGGAAATAAATTTGTTGCCGCTGCAAAAAAAGCAGTTTACGGAATTGTTGGAATTGATATGATTGCAGGCCCTACAGAAGTTTTTGTAATTGCAGACAAAACTGCAAATCCTTCTTGGGTTGCGGCAGATCTTCTTGCACAGGCAGAACACGACGTTGTTGCTCAGCCAATTCTTGTAACTGATGATATGGAGCTTGCACAGAAAGTTCAGGCCGAAATTCAAAAGCAGCTTGAAACTCTTACTACAAAAACAATTGCATCTCAAAGTATAGACACTCAGGGACGCATTATAATAGTAGATTCTCTTGAACAGGCAGTAGAAGCCGCAAACCAAAAGGCTCCAGAACACCTTGAACTTGCAATGGAAGCAGGAGCAGACCGCGATAAAGTTGCAGCAGCAGTTCACAATTACGGCTCTCTTTTTGTAGGCCACTATGCGGCAGAAGTTTTTGGTGATTATGCAGCAGGTCTTAACCACACATTGCCGACTTCTGGTTCAGCAAGATTTACTGGCGGACTTAGCGTAAGAATGTTCCTTAAAACAGTTACAACTTTGCGCGTAGAAAATAATAAATCTGGCATAGTAAAAAGTGCAGTTGCGGCAGGATTCCTTGGTGATTCAGAAGGATTGGCAGGACATGCTCGAGCTGCAAGAATCAGAATTGAAAAATAAACAGTTCAGGTAGCTTGAATTAGAACATACAGTAGCAGATTAGAACATATTAAAGGAAGAAAAAATGATTCTTGAAATTACAAAATTAGGCGAAGATATTTTACGACAAAAAGCTCAGCCGGTTGCAGAAGTTAACGACGAAATCCGCAAGCTTGCAGAAGACATGTTTGAAACTATGATTGCAGCGGAAGGTGTTGGACTTGCATGCCCTCAGGTTGGAAAACCTTTAAGAATGTTCGTTCTTATTGCAGACGATGATGTAAGACGCGTTTTTATTAACCCTCAGATTATTAAAACTTCGGAAGAAATGAGCGATTATGATGAAGGATGTCTTAGTATTCCTCAGGTTTATGAAACAATTACACGTCCTACAAAAGTAACTGTTCAGGCTTTGAACGAAAAAGGAAAGCCTTTTACTTTGGAAGCAGACGGATTTTTGGCAAGAATAATTCAGCACGAATACGACCATCTTGACGGCATTCTTTATATTGACCGCGGAGATAAAGCGTTTGCAGAAAAAACAGAAGCGCAGTTCAAAAAACGTGCTGAACGTGCAGCCGAAAAAGAAAAGGCAAAAGCAGCTAAGCAGGCAAAAATAGCGGCAAAACTTGCAGCAAAAGAAGCCAAAAAGAAAGGCAAGATTTAGAAATAAAAGTGCCATTTCTGGCAGCAAAACAATGTCATTTTGGCAATTAAAATGTGTCATTTTCGGGCTTACCCCGGAAATCTAACAAGGCGGTAAAAATGAAAATCCTGTTTGCAGGAAGTCCACAGGCGGCGGCAGATACATTAGAAATCCTTCTCAACAATCAGACTGAATGCGGTTTTGAAATTGCAGGAGTTCTTTCTAATCCACCTACCGCTAAAGGCCGCCACAAAGAACTTACCCCTACTCCGGTTGCAGAACTTGCAATTTCAAAAAATATCCCGGTTTTTACCCCGGAACATCTGGACTCACAAGCCCGCGAACAAATTACTCCCCTTGGTGCAGACCTTCTTATAAGTTTTGCATACGGCCACATCTTTGGTCCAAAGTTTTTAGCAATGTTCCCAATGGGCGGAATCAACCTTCATCCGTCCCTGCTTCCAAAATACCGCGGCTGCACCCCGGTTTCTGCGGCAATTTTAAACCGCGACACACAAACAGCCGTTACAATTCAAACTCTTGCACTTAAAATGGACGAAGGAAATATTCTTGCACAAAAAATCCTCACTCTTGACGGCACAGAAACAGGCGAATCTCTTTTAAATGAAAGTGCAAAAATCGGCGCAGAACTAATCTGCTCGCTTTTAAAAGATGCGTCAAAAACAAAAACTCTTCCAAATGGAACTGAACAAACCGGCACCCCTTCTTACACCGGAATAATCACAAAAAATGATGGCAAAATCAACTGGAAAGAAAGTGCTGCAACAATAGAAGCAAAAATCAGGGCTTATTACCCGGATCCTGGCTGCTGGTGTGTAGAAAATGAACTTCCTCTTAGAATTTTAAAAGCAGGATTCATTGACGTCGCAGACCAACGCGCATCAAAATACAATTCAGAACCAGAAGGAAAAGTTTTGGAATTTGTAAAAAGCGAAGGAATCTACATAAAAACTGCGGAAGGAATTCTTGTTGTAAAAGAACTTCAGCGTCAGGGCAAAAAAACAATGAATTATAAAGATTTTATGAATGGAGCCCGTGATTTTGTTGGCTCTGTTTTACAATAATGCTACAATAAAACGAAAGAGGAAAAATGATGAGCGACGAAAACGAAATCACAAAAAAAATAATAGAAAATCAAGACGAAAATCAGTCATCTGAACAAACTCAAACAGAATCTCAAATTGAAACTCAAACTGAATCTCAATCTGAAGCTCAAAATCAGAACGACGCTGAACTGACCTCTGAAAACACAGCGGAATCTGCTGCCGAAACAAAAGAAAAGTCATCTGAAGAATCAGAAACAAGCGAATCAAAGCCTGAACCAGAACAAGAATCACCTGAAAAAAGCGCAGAAGTTTCTAAAACTCCAGATGCTTCATCATCAAAAAAATCAAAAGGCAAAAAACTCGACATAAAAGATATAAAAAAAGTTAAAAAAATGCGCGTAAACATTGGCGAAGGCTACGAAAAATTGCAATCTAGCGTACCAGCCCTCATCATCACCTGTGCAATTGCCTTTATTGTTATGATTGGAGTTTGTTGTGCAGTTTTCTTTGCAAACGTAAAAGGCCCGGAACAGGTCCTTGTACCAAATGTTGTTGGTGAATCACTTGAAGACGCACTTATAGAAATGCAAGTAAAGGAACTTTATCCAAAAATCAACTTGCGATACTCAAATAATCCTGCAGATAAAGGAACAATTCTTGAACAGGATCCTGAAGCTGGAACAATTGTAAAAGGTTATAGCCGAGTTTCGCTTGTTGTTAGCCGTGGTGTTGTTGTTGATTCAGTTGGTGATTACGTTGGAAGAAATCTTGATGACGTTCAGATGAGCTTACAGACTTTGTTTGCAGGTCAGCTTGAACCGCTTATCGTTCTTGCAACTCCAAAATATATTCCAGATACTTCTGACCCGGGAACAATTCTTGAACAGGATCCACCAGAAGGATTTAGAATTTCTTCTCCAGTTACAGTTCAGCTTGTTGTAAGCCGCGGTCCAAACTACGAAAATACACGTCGTCCTTATGTAATCGGTCAAAACGTAAACGATTTGCTCCAGACAATTGCAAGAAGCAAGATTGTATTCGACATTACATCACATGATGCAACTGATGACGAAAAAGCAGGAACCGTAACTTCACAGGAAACTATTGAAAGCGAATTTGTACCAAACTATACAAGAGTTGCAATTGAAATGGCAATGCCTTCTGAACCAGTGGACGAAAACGTATACGGAATCTTCCACGAAAACTTAACTTCATATCCATACCCAATTGCAATGCGAATTGAAGCAATTCCAGCTGAAGGAAATGCCTACACAATCTTGAACTTTAATCATCCTGGCGGAAACCTGACTATACCTTATGCAGTTCCACGCGGAACAACTCTTGTTTTGTATGTTGCAGATAAGGCTAAAGCAAAAAAACTTGTTGAGTAAAAATAGGATTAAAAAATGAACTCACCGCTTATTTGTATGACTCTTACGGGCAAAACTCTTGAAGAAGACGTTGCACTCGTTCGTAAATATGAAAAATTTGTTGACCTTGTTGAACTTAGGGCCGATTACCTTGAAGAACAGGAACTTTTAAGTGTAAGACGTTTTCCAAGTCTTATAAGGCTTCCGTGTATTCTTACAATCCGTCGTGATATTGATGGCGGACTTTTTGATGGCGGTGAATTTTCGCGTACAAATCTTTTTGGACGTGCACTTGCTTTTGCTGAACAGAATAATTCCAGAACTTTTGCTTATGTAGATTTTGAGGAAGATTTTAATATTCCAAGTATTCAGGATGCGGCTCTTGCTTTTGGTGTAAGAATTATCCGAAGCTGCCACAGCATGAAAGAACCAGTTTATAATTTGCGCGAAAAATGTGAATCTATGCGACGAACCGGTTACGAAATTCCAAAAATTGCATTTATGCCAAAAAAGCTCTCTGATTTGGTGAATTTGTTTAAAGAAGGTTCGGCAATTACCCAATACGATCACATTTTCTGTGCAATGGGTGCAGAAGGATTTCCTTCTCGAATTCTTGCTCAACGTTCAAATTCATATCTTACTTTTGTTTCGCCGGAAGAAACTCTTACAAACATGAACGCAATCGGTCATATTGACCCAATGACTATAAATAATCTTTACAAATTCCGCTCAATTGATGCAAACACAAAACTTTACGGAATTACTGGTTATCCGCTTACAAAAACTTCAAGCCCGGAAATTCACAATTACGGTTACCAGAAGCATAAGCTGAACGCAGTTTATATT
Organism: Treponema sp.; assembly: GCA_024680155.1. Taxonomy (GTDB): domain Bacteria; phylum Spirochaetota; class Spirochaetia; order Treponematales; family Treponemataceae; genus Treponema_D. The sequence continues at coordinate 7,996 of JAILCM010000176.1, read as the reverse complement.
CCAATCCGTTCATCTCTTGTTTCTGAAACGCTTAATTTTGCAGAATATATGGGCATTCAGGGACTTTCGGTTACAATTCCGCACAAAGAAAATGTTCTTTATTATTTGCATGACCAGTCGCCGGAAGTTGTTCAAATTGGAGCATGTAATACTGTAGTCCGCCGTGATAATAAATGGATTGGTTATAATACGGATGCAATTGGATTTAAACAGGCTCTGGAAGAATTCCTTGGTCCAGTAAAAATCAAACGACGAAAAGTTGCCCTGATTGGTGCCGGTGGAGCTTCTAAAGCAATTGCATTTGTTTTAAAACAGATGGGAGCAAAAGTTTGCGTATTCAACAGAACAGTTTCTTCTGCAAAACAGCTTGCCGAAAAATACGGATTTGAATATTGCTCTCTCGACCCTTCATGCGCTCCGGTTCTTGACGAATATTCTAAATTGATTATTCAAACAACTTCTGTAGGAATGACAACTGATGATCCTACACCAGAAAGTACAGACCCGTTGTATTTTTACAAATTCCGCGGCGACGAACTTTTGTTTGATATTATTTATAAACCTGCAATCACACCGGTAATGAAGAGAGCTTCTCTTGCAGGATGCCGTGTTTGCAATGGATACAAAATGCTTGAATATCAGGGCTATGCTCAGTTTAAGCTTTTTACAGGCTTGGATTACTAAAACTATTTTGGAGATAAAATATGGATCAGAAAGAACAGAAAATTTTGGTTGCAACTACAGCCATAGACACACTCATCGAAAAAGGAAAAATTTTCAGCGGAATGAAGATTGGACTTGGAACAGGTTCAACTGCTATGCCAGCCGTAAAAAGACTTGCAGAACAGATTCAGGCTGGAAAAATTAAAGATATAAAAGCCGTTGTTACAAGCTTCCAGACTCAGAATGCCTGCCAGGATTACGGAATTCCAGTTTATTCTTTGAATGATAAAATTATCGGCGGACACTTAGACCTTGCAATTGACGGTGCAGATGAAGTTGACCCTAACTGCGATTGTATTAAAGGCGGTGGAGCAGCACATGTTCGCGAAAAACTTGTTGAATATAATTCTGATATTTTTGTTGTAATTGCAGATTCTTCTAAAGCAGTTGAAACAATCGGTACAAAATTTGCAGTTCCAGTTGAAATTATCGGCGAAGCAAGAATTCCTGTTACAAACGCTTTGAACAAACTTGGCGCTAAGTGCGTACTTCGTGAAGGCGTTCGTAAATGTGGTCCTGTAATTACCGATAACGGAAACCAGATTCTTGACTGTACCTGGGAAAAACCAATCAATGTTCCAGAAATGGAAGATAAAATTAACGGTATTGTTGGCGTTGTAGAAAACGGACTTTTTACAAAAAACAAGCCGATTGTATTTATTGCAAAAGAAGACGGAACTGTAGAACAGCGTAACTGGCACTAAGCCACTATTTTTTTAGAGCTTACGCGCATCCCAAAAAAGGCACCGCTATGTTCCCGCCCTTCCCGCAAGAAATTGCACGTTCATACATAATAAACACAATCGCCCGGCTTGAAGATGGATTTTCCACCAGCGGTTCACAAAAAGATTGCACTTCAAACAAAAGCGAAGCCGCAAGCACAGACAGAACTTCTTACTTCAAGCTGGAGCGTCTTACAAAAGAAAGCGAAGAACGAAAAGGCCAGGGAATTATGCTCGGGTGCCTTGTGGGTTGGGATAAAACGACAAAGGAACGGGTTGTACTTCTTGCAGTTTCGGGAATTAGCGTACAGTTGAAAGTACAAAATGGCACCGACCTCGCCCACGCCGACCACTCGTTCATCCAAAACGGCACAAAATACATCATCGTTCCGCCGCTTGCTACCGAAAAAGAAATTTCCGCCGCCCTTCTTGCCCACGACAAAAAAATCCATGAACTTACATACAAAATAAACGAACTTCCCAAAAACGCCCCAGAGCGTCTTCAACTGGAACACGAACGTACGCTTCTTACCGACGAATCTTTGCAGAAAGTTTTTAACCTTTACGAGTTCACGCGTTTTGATGGAAAAAAAATCACACTGCAGCAAATTATAAAAGAACACGGTGGCAAACTTCCGCCAACAGGAACTGGGGATTGCTGCGCTCCAAAACTACTTTCTTACGCTTTTGAGCATGGGCTTGAAATTGTTAGTATGGACGAAGTTTTTTACGGTAAAGACACTCCCAACAAAAAAAACGGACTTTCCTACCCTCCTTGTGATGAACGCTGCGGCTACATTCTTCCTTCAATTCTTGGCATTGAGATTTTATACCGCGACAGTCAGATTGTGGTTGTAAATAAATCTTCTGGATTGCTTTCGGTACCTGGCCGTGGTGAAAACAAACAGGATTGTGTTGTAAACAGAATAAAATCACTTTTTCCAGATTGTATTGAACAGCCTTCCGTTCATCGTCTTGATATGGAAACTTCCGGCATTTTAGTTCTTGCATTCACAGAGCAGGCACACAAAAACTTAAACATGCAGTTTGAAAAAGGCCTTGTTCACAAAAAATATGAAGCTCTTTTGGACGGAGTTTTAGAAAAAGCCGACGGATTAAACGTACCTCATAATGGAGAAAAAGAAGGAATTATGAAATTAAAGTTCCGCCTTGATGTAGAAAACCGTCCACACCAGATTTATGATGAAATTAACGGCAAAGAAGGAATTACCGAATGGCAGAAAATGGGCACGGAATATTTTGTAAATCCCATCACCGGTAAAAAAAAGAAATCCACGAGAATCACTTTTATTCCGCATACCGGGCGCACTCACCAGTTAAGGCTTGCCAGCAGTGATTTTCATGGATTTAATATGCCAATAATCGGCGACAGTTTATATGGAACGTTGGAAGAAGGTGAACGACTTATGCTTCACGCAAAAGAAATCACGTTCTTTCATCCAACAAGCGGCGAACCAATGCATTTTACCTGCAAACCGCCGTTCTAAGTTCTAAGTTCTAGATGCTCCAATTAATTCAAACAAAATCAAATTATTTAAAAACGTATGAACAAGTCTGATTTTCGGTTCCTACAAACCAAGAACCACCGTCTGTGAATTTTGCATAAGCAACATCAAGGTCAGTATCCATCAAGAAAGAAACCAAATCATCTGGAACAATGCCAACTTTGCGGAAACCTTCTTCATACACAGCAAGAAGACCTTTATTACGCAAACAAACCGACATCAGTTTTCCGTATTTTTTTCCGCCATCAACAAGCGCATTCAAAATATCATTATCGTTACAGCTGATGGATTTTTCGGTAATAACAATTCCAATTCCGTTATCGTTAAAATTTACGCAGAGAACATGTTCTCCAGCCGCACAAAGTTCTGCAACCTTATCATAAATAAATTTTGGAGCACCACGACCACGCAAAGTGTCACCAACAATATACCAATAACCGGATTCTGTAAGACAAACATCATAAATTGCCTTATTTTCTGCATTTAAAGTTGAAAGCGATTCAGAAAGTTCTTTTGGAATTCCATAAGCAGAAAAACCATTTCCACCTTCCATCATAATCATACCACAGGAATCAGAAAGTCCCATATTTTTACAGCCTTTAAGCTCCTGAATCTGAGAATGCATATATTGACCGGCTGGAGAAGCAGAAAGAGAAACTGCAAAACATGCAAAAATACCGGCAAGAAGCAAAATTTTTATTTTTTTCATATAAACTCCAATAAAATCTTACAATATATTATCGACGCAAAAGAGCAAATTGTCTATTTATTTTTTTCGTCTAAACAGTAAGTTCCGCTAAGATTTTTATTTCAAGTTTATCTTTAACGCCTCGTGCAAAACTTCCATCACATTTGTAACAGGAATAAAAGTAATTCCCTTTTTTACAATTTCTGGAATATCTTCAAGATCGCGCTCATTTGCCTTTGGAATAATGATTGTCTTGATTTTATTTCTTTTTGCAGCAACAGTTTTTTCTCTCAAACCACCGATTGGAAGAACCTGTCCTGTTAAAGAAAGTTCACCAGTCATTGCAAGATGAGGTTTGATTGTTTTTCCTGTAAGTAAAGAAACAAAAGTTGTTGCCATCGTAATTCCAGCACTCGGTCCGTCTTTTGGAGTAGCCCCTTCCGGAATATGAAGATGAACTATATTTTTGTCGAACCAGTCCGGCTTTCTGATTTTACGGTCTACCACAAATTTGCGTGCCCAGTCAAAAGCAATCTGACTTGATTCCTTCATAACGTCGCCCATTTGTCCGGTAAGAACAAGTCCGCCCTTTCCTGCAAAAGCAGTTGCTTCTATTAAAAGTGTGTCGCCGCCCATGCTTGTCCAGGCAAGTCCGATTGCAGTTCCCGGTACATTTGCAGTTTTGATTTCCGATTCATCAAAAACAGGCTTTCCAAGATATTTAAATAGGTCTGGAGTGTCGATGAGAATTGGTTCCAACACCTCAGATTTTTCAGTTACACTTGAATTCTGCACAGTTTTTTCAGCACCGACCTCTTTTTGTCCGGCGTCAACTTCCTCTTTTGTAACTAATTCCGTTACAATTTTACGATGAATCTTATCAAGCGCTTTTTCATAATTTCTAACACCTGATTCGCGGGCATATTCTTCGGCAATCTGTAACAGAGCATTTTTTGTATATTTTACCTGATTCTTTTTGAGTCCGTTCTTTTCAAGATTCTTTGGAATCAGATATTTTTTTGCAATTTCAAGTTTTTCCTGGTCGATATAACCCGAAAGCTGAATAATTTCTGCACGGTCAAGCAAAGGCGTTGGAATTGAATCAAGCGTATTTGCAGTAAGAATAAAGAACACATTCGAAACATCAAACGGCAAATCAAGGTAAGAATCGCGGAAAGAAACATTCTGTTCAGGGTCCAGAACTTCAAGCAATGCAGAAGCAGGATCTCCGTTATGACTTGAGCCCATCTTGTCAATTTCGTCAATCATAAAAACAGGAGAAATGCTTTTTGTAATTTTGAGTCCCTGAATAATTTTTCCAGGCATTGCACCAATATAAGTACGGCGGTGACCTTTAATTTCGGCTTCATCACGCATGCCACCAACAGAAAAACGGTAGAACGGCTTATTCATTGCATTTGCAATTGATTTTCCGACCGAAGTTTTTCCAACTCCCGGAGGTCCAACAAGCAAAAGAATAGAACCTTTACTGTCATTTTTCATTTTACGAACGGCAAGATATTCTATAATTCTTTTTTTAACGTCATCAAGTCCAAAGTGATCTTTTTCAAGAACTTTTTTAGCATCCGAAAGATTAAAATCGCAGGATGGAGTGTCGCGCCAAGGAAGTTGACAAATAAGTTCAAGATAATTTCGCGTTACAATCCATTCCGAAGAATTTGGTTCCATCATCGAAAGTTTTGAAAGTTCGCTTTCAACAGTTTCTTTGATTTCGCCTTCAAAATTAAGTTCTGAAATCTTCTTTTTAAATTTCTGATAGTCGGTGTCGTTTCCGTCTGGAGTTTCGCCAAGTTCATCCTGAATTGATTTTAATTCTTCGCGTAAAAAGTATTCCCGTTGATTTTTTTCCACACGGTCGTTAATTTCCATCTGGATTTTTTTCTGAACTCGCAAAAGTTCCTGCTCTTTTTTAATAAAAACAAGAACCTGCTCCATTCGCTGGCGTACATTCGTAAGTTCAAGAATTTTCTGCTGTTCAGCACGGTCAACATTCAAAATAGAAGCAATAAAATCAGCAATTTTTCCAGGATTGTCGATATTCACCATATTCAGGCGCATTTCTTCGGAAAAAAGCGGATTATTTTCGGAAACTTCCTTCATTTCGCTGATAAGAGCACGGGTCAAAGCCTTTACTTCAAAAGAATCAGCCTCTTCTTCTTCAAGATATTCAACAGCAGCGGCCATTGGTGAACTTTGATGCAGAGCTTTTCTTATGCGGAAACGTTTTACAGTCGAAATAAAAACATTCAATCCGCCGTCAGGAAGATTTACCTTTTTGATTACACGAGCAGCAGTTCCCACACGATATAAATCTGCCACAGTTGGAGATTCAACTTCATTTTTGAGCATTACAATGCCAATGAATCCGTCGTTTTCGTAGGCTTCTTCAATGGCATGAATATCATCAGAGGCAGAAATCATAAGCGGAGTAAAAATGCCCGGAAAGATTGGTCTGCCTTGAAGCGGAATGATTACGAGTTTGCTTGGTAAAAGCTGCTCAGTTGGAATTATATTATTTTCGTTAGAATTATTCTTTTTCATACTATAATAATATAATAAAAGAATCGTCTAAAGGCAAATTTTGAAATTTTATTTTTCAAGTCGTTTTACAAGATACGGAATTGCAGCTTCAAAATCTACACCGTATGTATTGTAATCTTTGTGACTTAATGTTTCCTTTATTGATTCTACAACAAAATCAGCGGCAAGTGAGTAAGCATTTTCAAAAGGAAGTCCGCGCATTAATGCACCAGTAAGCACACTCGCATAAATATCACCAGTTCCGTGGAAGGAAACAGGCATTTTTTTATGGAAGTACCAGCTGAACTTTTGTGTAGCTGAATCATAAGCGGCAATTCCAATTTTTCCATCAATACCTTTTAAGCCTTCCTGCTCCTGTTCAAATTCAACGCCTTTAAGAACGACTTTTTTTGCACCAAGAGCGGCAAGTTTTTTAAGAAGGTCTTCTATGTAAGCTTTGTCGTAGCCTTTTTCTGCATAAGGAATTCCAAGCATAAAACTTGCTTCTGTAAGATTTGGAACAATAACATCAGCTTTTGAACAAAGTTTTGCCATTGCAAGTGCAAATTCAGGCGTAAATCCTGTATAAAGTTTGCCGTTATCTGCCATACAAGGGTCAACAATTGCAAGTGTGTCTTTTCCACCAAAATCGTCAATCAGTTTTTTCATAAGATCAAGCTGTTCAAACGAGCCAAGGTAGCCTGTATAAATTGCATCAAAATGGATTTTTTCGTTCTTCCAATGTTCGGTAATCGGTGTGATTTCCGCCGTCAAATCATGGAAGGTAAAACCTTTAAACATAGTATGTGTTGAAAGAACAGCCGTCGGTAGAATACAAGTTTCAACACCCATTGCCGAAATAACCGGAAGCGCAACTGTAAGAGAGCATTTTCCTACACAAGAAATATCCTGAACTGTAATTATTCTTTTCATAGGGATAATTTAGTGGTAAACTGTATTTATTAAAAGTAGCAGATTATACAAATTTAATGAGTACAGATGAATAAAAAATGAGAAGCGGGTCCCAGCGACGGCAAATATCAAGGTATCCTCCCTAAAGGGCCCCTCCTTAATTTTTGCCTGCGTCCCACTTCTCATTTTTTTCACATACATACAATTAATTTGTGTAATCTGCTAACAATTAGCGGGTGATGGTGGCGGGAATGACTATTTACAGACAAGTTTATCAAAAAATAATTGATGACATTCGAAGTGGAAAGCTTAAACCGGGGGAGAAAATTGCTTCTATTCGTAAATATGCGGACGAAAATGGGATTAGCTGTAACTCGGTGCAGAACGCTTACAATCAGCTTTTAGAAGAAGGATATATTTATTCGCGGGAAAAGAGCGGTTTTTATGTAGCTGATTTTGATGAAGATTTGATTCATCTGGAATATGAAGGTGCTAGAGAAAAAAAGAGTTGGAATGTTTCAAATGTAAATGAAGAAAAAAACAAAGATGCAAAAGATAAAAAAGATAGATTTCGTGAAAAGCAAGTTTTCGCTGGTGGCAGGAATGAAGTAACAAATACAAACAACTCAATTCTAAATCTTTCTGCAAACCTTACAGACAGTTCTCTATTTCCATACGATACTTTGCGTAGACTTTACAGGCAGGTTCTTTCAACAACGAACGAATCAATTTTGGGACAGAACGGAAACTTTTGCGGTGATATTGAATTCAGAAAGGCAATTGCAAATTATCTGTATAATCATCGAGGAATAGACTGTTCCCCCGAACAAATTATAATCGGAAGCGGAACGGCAGCATTAATGGCACAATTGATAAAACTTTTT
>JAILCM010000087.1 GCA_024680155.1 Treponema sp. | reverse complement strand
ATCACACCTTCAACATTGTCCCTTTCACAAAACAATATTTAGGGAACTAAAGAATGTAGGAGGCACTCAAAGTGCCATCCTCAAAGTAAACTCGAAAGCTGGCACTTTGAATGCCGACTATGAAAGTTCTCTTTAGAAGTTGTGAAAGGTAAAATGTTAAATAACGGTTGATTAGTCCGTTGTGGTTATTATCGGTTATATGACTGAAAAAAGCAAGTAGTTTGTATGTCAAAAAGAGAAAAAAAGCTAAATATATAGGTTTATGTAACGGTCTCTCAAAAACGCTCTAAAAACGCTTCAAAAAGGGTAGGTAATATAAAATCATTACCAATCCCTTGAAAACCTCTCTAAACGCTTCCTGGAGCGTCTTTTAAAATTGCAATTTTTTTCTATATATTTTTTATTAATATTTTATTGTTTTTATTAGATTATTATATAATTTCTATATAAGTTTTTAATATATTTATATATAACTTTCTAATAAAATAATATATTTTCTTGCAAAAATTATACTGCTGTTTTATACTGTAAGAGAAAATATTATTTTGGAGGGGCTTGTGAAAACTATATGTTTTTATAATCACAAAGGCGGTGTTGGAAAAACAACTTTGACCGCAGCTATTGCCGGAGAGCTTGTTTCAGAGGGTAAAAAAGTCTTAATGATAGACACTGATTCTCAGGCAAATCTTTCATCAATTTTCTGTGAAAGCGTACAATACGAGCTTGCTGATTATCTTTTTAATGCAAAAAATCCGGAAATCTTGAAGAAGGTCATTCAGGAAACAAAATACGACAATCTATACATTATCCCGAATAAAAAACTTTCTGCAGGTGGCAGAATTGACAAATGGGCATCTTCGGAAGCTTCCGCTGATGAAAACAGAAATGTTGTAAAAAACCTTATTAAACTCATTGAAGGTTGCGGAATAGATTTTGTTCTGATTGATATGCCGCCAAGTTATTCTGCATTAGATAAAAAATTCCTGCTTGCTTCTGATGAGGTTGTCCCAATTTTGAAGATTGATACATTCTCTGTTGAAGGGATGAAGGACTTTTATCTGCTTCTGGAAGAACTAAAAGACGGTGATGAAAAGCCGTATTTCAAAAAATACATTTTCAACTGCAAGGATTTAAGAACGGCTATTCAGAGAAACCTTCTTGAACAGATTGAAAATATAAACTTCAAAAAATATATCGTTCCAACAGATACAATTTTTGAAAAATCAAAGGCAACTAAAAAGCTCATTCAGGCAATGGACAAAATAAAGCCGGAAACTCAAAATGTATTGTCTGAAATTGCAAACGACTTTATTAAGGGGGAATAGAACAATGGGAAAACTTACAGAAAAGAAAACAGAGAACCAGGAAGTAACCGAAGCACTTTCAAAACAGTTTGAAGCTCTCAATGTAATTGCAGACAACGAAAATAAAGAAAAAGAAGCAGAGAAGGGGGCTAAAAAAGATAAGCTGATAACCTTTAACCTTCCTGCAGAAGATGCTGAAAAATATAAAATGTGGTTTGGCTCTAAAGGCATCTCAATGTCTATGGGGCTTAGAATGTGCCTGGACTACATTTATTATCAAGACCAGACTAAAAATGTTGTTCTGACAAAATCCGGCATTAGAGAAAACGCTTTGAACCTTTTGAAATAACATTTACAAGGAATATAAAAATGACACAGACAGAACAAGCAAAGGTTGCAAAAAAATTCAGTGAAGAATGGAAAGATAAGGGATATGAAAAAGGGGAAAGCCAGAAGTTCTGGCTTGATTTACTTTGTAATGTATTCGGAGTTAAGGACTTTGCTTCATTTATAAGTTTTGAAGACCAGGTAAAACTTGACCATACATCTTTTATAGACGGTTATATTCCTAGAACAAAAGTCCTCATCGAACAGAAAAGCATAGATAAAGACCTTCGTGAACCTATCAAACAATCAGATGGAACTTTTCTTAATCCATTTCAGCAGGCTAAACGCTATATAACAGAGCTGCCAGTGTCTAAACATCCTCGTTGGGTTGTAACAAGCAATTTCAAATCTTTCCTTGTTTACGATATGGAACAACCAAACGGAGAGCCGGAAGAAATACTCCTAGAAAATCTTGAAAAAGAGTTTTACAGACTTTCATTTATTGCAGACGAGGGGAGTGTACATTTAAAAAAGGAATTAGAAATCTCAAAAAAAGCCGGAGATATTATCGGTGAGATTTACGATGCAATTCTAAAACAGTACAAAGATGCAGACAATCCAAGTCCTGCCACATTAAAAAGCCTTAATATGCTTTGTGTTCGCATTGTATTCTGTCTTTATGCAGAAGATGCAGGAATATTCGGACACAAATCTATTTTTGGCGATTATCTGAAACAGTTTGAAGCAAAAGACCTTCGCCGTGCCTTATTGGACTTATTCCAAGTTTTGGATCAAAAAGAAGATGAACGAGATGAATATCTCGAAGAATCTCTGGCGGCTTTTCCGTATGTAAACGGCGGACTGTTTACAGAAGAAGACAAAACTATTCCGCCGCTTACAGAGGAAATAAAAGAGCTGCTTGTAAAACACGCTTCTAATGAGTTTGATTGGAGCGAAATCAGCCCGACAATTTTCGGAGCAATTTTTGAATCAACTCTTAACCCTGAAACTCGCCGCTCTGGTGGTATGCACTATACGAGCATTGAAAATATTCACAAGGTTATAGACCCGCTTTTTTTGGATGATTTAAGAGCTGAATTTGAGGAACTGAAACAAATAAAGAACTCAGCAAACAGAATTGAGAAAGTAAAAGAATTTCATAAGAAACTCGGAACATTGAAGTTCCTGGATCCGGCTTGCGGTTCCGGAAACTTCCTTACTGAGACATATCTGAGCCTAAGAAAGCTCGGAAATGAATGTATCAAAGTAGAATTGGGAATTACGGATAATTCTCTGGGACTTACATATTATGCAGAAGATTTAATACAAGTTTCAATTCAGCAATTCTACGGAATTGAAATAAATGATTTCGCCGCCGTAGTCGCAAAAACTGCCCTCTGGATTGCAGAAAGCCAGATGATGAAGGAAACTGCAAAGATAATTGAAAAAGACTTGAAATTTCTCCCATTGCATACTTATGCAAACATTATTGAGGGAAACGCCCTTCGAGTTGATTGGGAGAGTGTAGTTCCGAAAAATGACTTGAATTATATTTTAGGAAATCCGCCGTTTGTGGGCTACGGATTACAATCTGACGAACAAAAAAAAGATATGCTGAATATCTATGTAGACAAAAATGGAAAACCATACAAAACTGCCGGAAAAATTGATTATGTCTCAGCCTGGTATTATAAAGCATCAAAATATATTCAAGGCACAAAAATACGATGTGCTCTAGTTTCAACAAACTCAATTACACAAGGGGAGCAAGTTTCAAGCGTTTGGAAACCACTTGCAGACTTATTTAATACACAGATTGATTTTGCATACCGTACTTTCAGATGGGATAGTGAAGCAAATCTAAAGGCTCATGTACATTGCGTAATAATTGGTTTTAGTTGCTTCCAGAATAAGAGCCAAAAGAAAATATTTTTAAATGAATCTCAGATTGTTACTGCGAAAAATATAAATGGGTATTTGATTGACGCTCCTAATGTTTGGGTAGAAAGCAGAGCAAAACCTTTATGCAATGTTCCGCCAATGACGACCGGAAACCGTCCTGCAGATGGTGGAAATTTAATCATCGAAGCGGAAGATTATGATGATTTTGTAAAAAATGAACCGGGAGCTTTGAAATATATAAAAAATCTGACAGGTGCAGAAGAATTTATAAACAATAAAAAGCGTTACTGTTTGTGGCTTGTAGGTGCAAATCCATCAGATTTGAAGAAAATGCCGCTCGTAATGAAAAGAATAGAAGCCTGCAAACAAGACAGATTAAATGGAGCAGAAGACAGACAAAAATTAGCTGACACACCAACATTGTTCAGGGAAACAAAAAATCCTGAACATTATTTAATTGTTCCTCGTGTATCTTCTGAACAGCGTAGATATATTCCGATAGGATTTTTAGATTCCCAAACAATCCCTACAGATTCTGCAACAATAATAATGGACGCAGAACTTTATGAGTTCGGAGTTCTTACCTCAAATGTTCACATGGCATGGATGAGAGCAGTTGCAGGACGCTTAAAGAGTGATTATCGCTACAGTAAGGATATTGTTTATAATAATTTCCCGTGGTGCAATCCTACAGAAGAGCAAAAGGCAAAAATCGAGGAAACAGCCCAGGCAATTCTTGATGCCCGTGCAAAATACCCGGACTCTTCTCTCGCCGACCTTTACGACGAAACTTTAATGCCGCCGGAACTTCGTAAAGCTCACCAGGCAAATGACCGTGCCGTAATGGCTGCATACGGATTCAGCACCAAAATGACAGAATCTGAGTGCGTTGCAGAGCTTTTCAAGATGTACGAAAAACTGACAAAATAGGGTAGTGTATGCTCATTACAAAAGAATGGCTCGATGAAACTATTCTTCTCAACCAACACGGAAGCTATCAGCTTTCTCCAAAACAGATGGAGCTTCTTCATTCCTGGTATCCTGAACTTTTTAGGGAAGGATCCGGAATAGACTTCATTAAACATTGGAACAAAGAAATCTTAGGAAAAGAAATCAGCGATATAAGAGCAAAAATTTTCCTAGATGCAAAAGTAGAAAAGGGCAAAAATAGAAAAGTTGTTTCCGAACATATAAAACGCTGCATCCAGGTAGGCATTGAATTCTGTATGTACGCAAGCGGAAAAAAGCCGGAACACCCTCATGTCAGAATCGTTTCTGCAATAGGTCATATTCCAAATGTAGAGCTTCTAAACGTTTTATTTACTCCACCACCACAAGAATTAACTGTAGTAGAGTTTTTATTCGAGGATAGCGAAAACTATAAACATCTTGAATGTAT
>JAILCM010000074.1 GCA_024680155.1 Treponema sp. | reverse complement strand
TCTCTTGATACAGTTCTTTCTCCTTCTTGCTGAACTATCCGAAAATTTCGGATAGTTGCCTCTTGAGTCAGTTCTTCATCAGAATAAATTTTCTGGATATGGTCATTTATAGTTCTAACATCAACATCATATAAAGCCGCCATCATCTTTTGGGTTAGCCAAATGTTTTCATCTTCATATCGCATTTCATAGCTTTCTGGTGCGTCACCTGTTGCGGCAATGTATGTAAGATATTCCGCAGCAGAACTCTTTATTGATACTTCTTTAGTATGTTTTTTTGCCATTTACTTTTCCTCCCCAAAAAAAGAATTAATTGTACTTATCGTTTTCTTTATTCGCTCTTCATCTGATTCATTATCCTGCAGATAAAGGTATGAAAATTTTTCATAACCATCTTTTTCGTTGTTCAACTTAATAAAATATTTTTCTGTAAACTCTCGTCGTGCAATGAAATCTGGATCATTTGCATATAAACTGCCTTTAGTTTCAACAATAAGAACTTTTCCAATCTCATTTTCAGATTTTCTTTTAAGAATGATAAAATCAGGGGTATATTCACCTACATTCGACCAAGATTCTTTGCCCCCATCCTTCTTATAACAATGGATTCTAAAATCCGTTAGATTCCGATCGCCATTATAATAAACTTCAAGATTGAATTTCGAAACACAGTCTTCTTTTAAAATTTCTTTATGAAATTTCTGTTCAAAGGAACTGTCTGTTTTATATGGTAAATAATGAAAAGTTCTGTCCTTGTTTGGATATGCTTCAGAAGTTCTTTCTATAGCTTCAGCTTCTTTATCGTGTCCAATTTTTCTAAGCATTGCGACAGCCTGCTTTTCCTCTTCTGAAAGTCCGATTTTTCCAGATTCATCTGCTTCAATTATCTTTTGTACTTTTGTTTCTTCTGGATAATAATCCTTAACTTTTGATACAGGAACTTCAATTTGCGGAGTAAACTGTTCAACACATAGCAATCTTACTGATTCTTTTATAAATTCTTCCCGAACAGAAAAATCACGTTTTTCATAAAATGCCGTTCGAATAAGCGCATTCAATTTTGTTATATCATAATGAGAACTAAAATATATTTCATATTCCGAGACATTATATGTAACTTCCTTAAAAACCTTTCGCAATGCTTTGTCATGTTTCCGAAGTTTTGCAAGTGTAATAAAACAAAAGCTCTCTTTTGCTATTTCATAAAGCCAGGCATTATAGCGTGCTGTTTTTTTCCCATGCTCAGAAGAATCAATATCTATGTTTGTAAAATCCGCTTTTTTTACATCAAGCTGCTTGTTTATAATAGTTTCTTGCTCAGCGTTCTTGACAGCACTTGAAATACCATTATCAGGATTTGGTTCTTCCACCACTAAGGTGTCATATTTAATTGAATACTGATAAAGCGGAATTGTCGGAAGCTTCAAATGTTTCGTTCGATCATATCTGTAAATTTTTTCTGTTTTCTCTGTAGTGCCTTTTTGGAATTCATCGAGATTAATATGTTGTTGCTGTTCTAGTTGTTTCTTGAGTTTTTCTGCATTCGATTCATTAAGATAAATTAAAGCTGTTTCTTTTTTTCCTCGTTCAACTTGTCTCAAACACCTGCAAGAAGTCTGTAAGACCATATTTGTAGGGCAGTCACCTTCTTGTGAAAGAATAACTCCTGCAAGGCTTCGGCAGTTCCAGCCTTCTTTTCCAATCTGACATAAAAGGATAATTCGTATTTTTGATTCTGTTCTATCGAGAATCTTAAATTGATAATCGCTGTCTTCTGGTTTAGGATGATTTTTATTTCCATCATGATAGCGAAGAATATGCTCATCGGGATTCAATCCATACTCAGTAATAAGATTTGCAATGAATGGATAAACCTCTTCTTCAAGAAAATCAATTCCTTTTCCACAATAAATTGCAAGCTTTGCTTGTAACACTCGTGGCGGGCGGTCATAAACTGTGTCTTTATATTTCTCTAAAAACTCGCGCACCCCGTTTTCAACAATCTGTATACTGTTTTTATTGTCAGAAACTTTAACGATTGGATATTTCAAAAAGTTTCCGATTGCATCTACAAGCGGATAATAATAAACAGTATTTGCAATATCGAGAGAGGCAATGGAAAGTGAATCCGTGACGGGAATCTTTTCTGCTTTATCAAGATATGGAGTACCTGAAAATCCAATTACATTCGTAACATTTCTTTTTTCACCATTAGCCCAGCGATTTACCACCGAACGAAGTTTTATGTCACCATCAGTTGCATGATGAACCTCGTCGATAAAAACAGAAAGTCGGGGTAGCTTCCCTATCCAATAGCGCAATTCATTTGCTTCGCGGTCTTTTGTTTCAGAACTCTCTTCAAATAAATCTGATTGTCCACTGCGAACAAGTCCATCTAAAATTACTTTCTCAGCATTTGTTACAGCAACAAGTCCTGTTAATTCTTCAAAAGGTTGATGAAGAGCAAGTTTTTGAACATTCGGATTTTTAGCCCGGTTTGATTTTTTTGCAGATTTATTTTCATCAAGAACATCAAAAATCATCTGGCGTTTTATCTCGCTCGCCGTTGGCTCCGGTAAAACCCAGGCAGGATTAAACTCCTGAATAGTCCTAAGACTTGGAACAACCGAAGTTTTTAATCCAGAAGGAGCTAAGATTATGAAGTTTCGTGCAAAACGTTTGTCATCTGGATTCTGCATGCCAAAATATAAATCAA
>JAILCM010000042.1 GCA_024680155.1 Treponema sp. | reverse complement strand
TAAATCAAAAGTTCTTGTTGAATTCTTAGAAACCCCACCAAGAACAGTTTCCTTTTCTACACGACCAACAAAAATAACTAAATCATTGGCTGTTTCATTATTGACACTTAGTGACCCCTTCTCAGTTTTAAAACTTACATCTTTATTTTTCAAAATCACTGTTGAGTCCTTTTTAGTACCACCTGTTGAAGCACAAGAATAGAGTACTAATGCTAGACTCAACAATGAAACGACCATCAAAACCTTTTTCATATCTTCCTCCTTTCTAATGACCTAGTTATTGTCATTACACTTTATGTCCAGCAAATATAATGTTATTATACTAAAAATATATTGTCAATCTTTATTTTCTTACAAACAGATAATTAAAGTACACATAAAGGAAAGAGTTTTTTCGTACACTTTTTATTATGGAAACACAAGAAATTCAGCAACGATTATCAGAAAATCTAAGAAAAATAAGGAAGAGCAAAGGAATGACTCAGCTTGATTTAGCAATACAATGCAACATATCAGAAGCTATGATAAAAAATATAGAATTAAACCGTTCCTGGCCAAGCGAAAAGACTCTATCCCAAATTACCACTGCACTTGAAATTGATGTCTACAGGCTTTTTCTACCTCTGGCAATCGATTTTGAAAAAGAACAGGATATTCATCGTTCTGTAAAAGATGAAATTACAAAATGCCTGAAAAAATACATAAATGAAAAGCTTGATTCATTGGAGCTGTAGTAGTTCATAAAAAAAGTCCTTTGTCTATAGAAGTTTTTACGGTTATTCATAAATCAATAGCTCACCGATAAAACAAATCATCCATAATAATCTGATTTTGAATTACAGAGCTATATTCGTTCTGCTTTACACCATAGGTAGTTAGCATGACAAGCTGGACTTCTTTTTCTTTGCCGTAGGTTCCGGTGAGTTTGAAGGCAAATGTATTATGAAAGTATTCATTTATGAGGAAGGTTTTTCCAACTCTTCGACGTCCATAAACAATAACTAACTGTGCTTGATTTGAATTCATGCATTCTTCTAAGCGCTCATATTCTTCGATTCTTCCGACTATCTTTGTTTTGCTCATAGCCTAAATTTAGTAAACTGAATTATGCATGTTAATTTTTTATCCGCTAAATCTACACTTTTAACTGACATTTAGATAAATAAAAACGAGGCTTGGAGGATTCGAACCTCCGTTAGCGACAAAGGCTGGATTGTACTGCGCAACGGGTTCCAATCCATAATAGAAAAATAGACTCTACCTTACGGAGCCTCGTACTTGCTGCAGTCTTTCCGAAAGACGTAAGAACCAAAATGCCGCCACCTTCATTCCAACAAAAGGAAGCCTCAAAAAAAACAGCGGCTTGAGAATGACGTAGCTATTATCCTTGTCAGCCGATGTTATCCATATTCTAAATAAGCGAAAATCAGTTGTCAAGATTTTTATTTTGGATAGAAGAGAAAAAGCATACAAATCTCTTAGTTTTCTTCCCTGCTTTCTCTAAGAGACTGCATAATATCATCATGCCTGATATCAAAGAGTGTTTTGATTCCTGCAAATGGTGACGATTCCGAAGTTTCAGGGGAAATGCGGAAAACGGAACCATCAGCGCGTTTTATCAAAACTGCTCCATCATTTTTTGATTTGTCCAGAATGGATGCGAAATTCTGTCTTGCTTCGGAATATGTTACTACAAGCATGCGACACCCCTCGAAACGGCATTTGTTTTCATTGTTCCATCCATTGTATACAAGGGCAACGAAAGCTGTTTTGCCAGAGAAATGTAATACGAATCATAAGCGTAAGATTCTGTTTCTCCGGCAATTACAATTGAATTCGGAATATCCGTCTCCATCATTCTCATTGGAATTCTTGCAAACTCATGATATATCGAAACTCCATCATAAATAGAAATCAGTTTTCGTTTAATAAGTTTACTTATTGCATTACCAATTTCTAACGGGAGACAGCTTGGTGCAACAAGGCGAGCTGCGCCGACAGTTTTTACAACAGAGTCTTTGCCATTTTGATTCAAGAGAAATTCCAGAATACATGAAGCATCTATAACTAACTCATTCATATTTTTTTTATTGTACAATTGTACAATATAAAAATCAAGTTTTTTTTATTTCCCGCAATTTTTCTTGTGAGCCTTAATTTTTTTGATGGCCCATGCGTAGTGGCTGGAGGTGTCGCTTACGCAATAGTCTCCGAGGGCTGCATTGCCTGTCCATGGAAAATAGGCCTGCGTAAAAAGCTCTTCGTTGGTGTAGCCTTCAATCAGCTTCATGGCGGCGGCGTGGCTTTTTTTGAACATTGCTTTGG
>JAILCM010000026.1 GCA_024680155.1 Treponema sp. | reverse complement strand
TCTAGGTACTGCCATTTATTAAACCTCACTATAAAAATTCTGATATAACTGAGAATTAATATACAACAGTTCCAATCAGAGTGTCAACTAAGTATACCAAAAAAACAGTTTTTGTCAAACAAAATTTAAAAAAATGTCATTTAAATATAAAAATTATAACAAAATTTCACTATTTGTAAGCTGACTGGAAGCATATTTTTTTAATACAGCCTTTTCAACGTTCTCAGGAACCATATTACTTATATCTCCTCCAAACATTGCAAGTTCTTTTATAGAACTTGATTTTACGATTGCATACTTTTCTTTTGTTGGCAAAAAAAGAGTCTCAATTTTAGAATTCAAATTTTGATTCATATGTGCCAATTCAAATTCATATTCAAAATCGGTGGTAGAACGAATACCTCGTATAAGGACTTTTGCATTTGCTTTTTCAGCATATTTTACAACAAGTCCCTGCCAGATGTGTACAGAAACATTTTTATAATTCTGAACAATCTCCTGCATCATTTCATAGCGTTCATTTTCCGTAAATAAATAATTTTTTTGAGGATTGTAGGAAATAACGACATCAATAGAATCAAAAAGTTTTGATGCTCTCTTTATTATATCAAGATGACCATTTGTAGGAGGATCAAAGGATCCTGCAAATACAGCTTTTACCATAATCTAAAATGTAACTTATTTGACCAAAGTCCACAAGAGAGTTATATTAGATAGTATGAAAAAGCACTTAACAAACTCAACTTTATTATTTTTAATGGCTCTTTTCTTTTTTTCTTGCGCTACAAAGGAAACTGAAACTCAGATAATTGAAGAACCCGTTCCTCCAGTTGAAGAAACGGTTACTTATACAGAAGAAGATCCTGTTGAAGATGTCGTAGAAGAAATTGATGCAGAGGAAGAGGAATATTTACGTTCCATTGATTCTCTTGACACAACAGAGTCTGTAACTAAACAAGAATTTTCAGATGATAAAACTGCAATTTTACAGGCTATAACAGAACTGTCAGAAATAATGGAAAATCAAGATGGAGAGGCCTGGCTAAACTATATTGCACCAGAAAGTATAAGATATTATTCAAATCCAGCAAATTTAAGAAAAGCTCAAAAAAAGCTTCCAAATAAATTAATAGAACTGAAAAATATCTATGATTACTTCATCTATGTATTTATTCCATCAAGACAGAGAAGCAAAGTAGATGAAATCAGATACCTGTCAAAAACAGATATTAAGGCAGTAGAAGTAAAAGAAGATTATTCGACTATTGTTTATTATTATTTTACAAAAATTAATGAAAGATGGTATGTAAATCTGCCGACACTATAATTATATAGTTGCGTATAGAGAAATTATTGATTTTTCATTGCCTATGATTTATAATTTTTTTGTAATTTTTTATAAAAATTACTTGTTCCAGGAGGAGAAAATGAAATTATTAAAAAGAGTCTTTTTAATGACTGCTTTTATTGCATCCACATCAATGATTTTTGCACAGACTCAAACAGTGCAGAAAAAAAGTAATTCAAATTCAGAAACATCAGTAGAAAATGAGTATCTTAACGATGTTGATGCAGAAATCATAATGAGTCTTGCAGAATCAGATGAATTAGATAATAAACTTGTTGCACTTCAGTATCTTCAGGAAGCTTTAGACTCTGGTAATCACTCTGAAGCAATCGTACAAGCTCTTGATAAACTTTCTGGAGAAGGAGTTACAAATCAAGTAAGAGAAAAAGGACGTCTTATGAATAACTTCCCAGAAATTAGACGTCAGGCTTGTTTGCTTATGGCAAAAGTTCCTACAGAACATTCAAAAAATGTTCTTGTTTCTATTGCACTTGCAGACAGCGAGCCAATGGTAATTGCAGCTGCCGTTAATTCTTTAGGTGCAATTGGAATAAATGATAATGATGAAGTTGTAGAAGCAATTGCTTTTGCAAACAGAAGAAATCAGGTTCTTAACCCAACAAGTTCACTTGCAATGGAAGTTCTTGATGCTTTTGAAATTCTTGCAAAAAACACTGATAATAAGAAAACAATGATTGACGCAGTAGCAAGAATCTCAACCGATTATCATTATGTTACTCCAGTTCGTCAGAGAGCTTATAAATTATTGAAACAACTTTCATCACAAGGTTCTTCTACTTCAAACGAAAAATAGTATATTTTTTTAGTTTTACAGAAGTGGGCTGTCAAGGAATGTAGAAAAACATCCAAAACAGCCCTTTTTTATATTAAAAAGTATAGGAAATAAAATGGAACCAATTATATTAGCATCATCTTCACCACGCAGACAAGAAATAATGAAAATGCTCAAAATTCCTTATCGCGTTATAATGCCAAATATTGACGAAACAATTTCAACAATGCTGGATCATGAAGAAATTCCAGAACTTTTAGCAAGAGAAAAAGTCCTTGCAGTAATACATTCACTTCCGATTGGACAGGAAATTCAATGGATTTTAGGAGCTGATACAATTGCCTCTTTTAATGGTAAAATATATGGAAAACCTAAAGATCAGGATGAGGCATTTCAATTTTTAAAAGACTTTCAAGGTAATACACATACAATTATTACATCTCTTGTTTTATATAATGGAAGAGCAAAAATCACAACATCGAGAATCTCAAAAACCTTAGTAACTTTTGCACCCATGACTGACGAAGAAATACAATGGTATGTGGATACTGGAGAATGGCACGGAGCAGCAGGCGCTTACAGAATACAAAGTCTTGCATCTTGTTTTATTAAAAATATAGAAGGCTCTTACTCAGGAGCTGTCGGCTTGCCTATTTTTGAACTTTACGATATATTGAAAGAGCAAGGATATTCTATTCTTGAATAAACAATAAATCGCTGTATTTGAAAAAGTACGGCACTATCATCCGGCCCGTATGGGTACGAGAAACAGAGTTTGGTGGGACAAAATGTCCCCGTGAAGGAGTTAATCATGGCAGTAGTAACCATGAAGAACCTGCTTGAATCTGGAGTTCACTTCGGTCATCAGGTTAAACGTTGGGATCCACGTATGAAGAAGTACATCTTCGCAGAAAGAAATGGAATCCACATTATTGACTTGCAGAAAACAATTGCTGCAATTAAAGACGGTTACGATGAAGTTCGCAAAGTAACTGCATCTGGCAAATCAATCCTCTTCGTAGGAACAAAAAAACAGGCACAGCAGGCTGTACAGAAAGAAGCTGAACGCTGTGGTATGTTCTATGTAAACAACCGCTGGCTTGGTGGTATGCTTACAAACTTCGCAACAATCAAGAAATCACTTCAGCGCCTCAAGAAAATCGAAAAGATGGAAATTGACGGCACATTCGATAACCTTACAAAGAAAGAAGTAGCTGCTCTCCAGAAGGAAAAGGCTAAGCTCGAAAAGAACCTTGGTGGTATCAAAGAAATGAAAGAACTCCCAGGAGCAATCTTCATCATCGATACACACAAAGAACAGCTTGCAGTTGCAGAAGCACGCAGAATGGGTATCCCAATCATCGCTGTTGTTGATACAAACTGTAACCCAGAAGGAATTGACTTCCCTATTCCTGGTAACGACGACGCTATCCGCGCTATTTCTTTGTTCACTTCTATTATTGCTAACGCTGTAATTGAATCAGACAACGAAGCTGGACTTAAGATTCTTGAAAATCTTAACGACGACGAAGAAATTGTTACTGATGCTGCTAACAAAGATGAAGACGAAGAAATCGTTGATTATTCAAATTATCAGCCAACAGAACCAAAAGAAGAAGACATCGAAGCTGACGAAAAAGAAAGCCTCGTTGACGAAGACAAAATTTATAAGGACTAATATATGGCATTTACAGCAAGTGATATAAAGAACCTTCGCGAAATGACTGGTGCAGGTATGATGGAGTGTAAAAAAGCTCTTACAGAATGCGACGGAAACATTGACGAAGCTGCTAAATATCTTAAAGAAAAAGGACTCGCTGCTGCTGCTAAACGTGCAGACAGAGCTACAGCAGAAGGAAGACTTTTCATGCGTCAGGAAGGCAACAAGATTTATGTTGTTGAAATGACTTGTGAAACAGACTTTGTTGCAAATAACGCTGACTTTGTTGCTCTTGGTGAAAAAATGATTGATGTTACAATCGCTAAGGGTTACACAAAAGTTGAAGAAGAACACAACAAGATGCTCGAAGACCTCAAGGTTTCTATCCGCGAAAACATGAACGTTGCAAAGGTAGAAGTTATTGAAGTTCCAGCTGACGGTGCAGCTTCATTCTACATCCACACAGACAAGAAAACTGGTGCTGTTGTAGTAGTAAAAGGAAGCAACGCAGATTCAGTTAAGACATTTGCATATGATTGTTGTCTCCACATTGCAGCATTCACACCTGCATACACAACTAAAAACGATGTTCCACAGAGCTACATCAACGAACAAAAAGAAATCTTCAAGGCACAGATGGATCAGGATCCAAAAATGGCTTCTAAACCAGAAAATGTTAAAGAAGGAATTCTTCAGGGTAAAGTTAACAAACACCTTGCAGAAATCTGTTTTGAAGACCAGATGTTCGTAAAGGATGACAAGAAAACTGTTACAGCTAAACTTGCAGAAGTTGGAAAGGAAGCTGGTGCTTCTTTGAGCTTTGCAACAGCTAAATTGTACGT
This sequence comes from Treponema sp., assembly GCA_024680155.1. Classification (GTDB taxonomy): domain Bacteria; phylum Spirochaetota; class Spirochaetia; order Treponematales; family Treponemataceae; genus Treponema_D. Next base: position 9,181 of record JAILCM010000026.1, on the reverse strand, counting down.
TCTTGGAAAATAAGTAAAATTATGGCCGCCTCTTTTGGGGCGGTCTTTTTAGGAGAAATTAAAAATGGCAGAAACAAACGAAGCTAGAATGGAGAAAACAATCTCCGCATTAAAAGATTCATTCAACACTATCAGAACTGGACGCGCTAATGCCGCAATTTTTGACAAGGTACGTGTAGATTATTACGGAACAAAATCTCCATTAAATCAGGTTGCTACAATTGCAATTCCGGAGGCTCGTTCTGTTATTATCACTCCTTTTGATAAATCACTTATTTCAGAAATTGAAAAAGCAATTCAGGTTGCTGACCTTGGATTAAATCCTTCTAATGATGGAAAAGTTATCCGCATTGCTATTCCTGCTCTTACTGCTGACCGACGTAAGGAACTTGTAAAACAGGCAAAAACAATGGCAGAAAACAGCCGTACTGCAATCCGAAATATACGCCGCGACGGAAATGATGAACTTAAAAAACAGCAGAAAGCCGGTGAACTTACTGAAGACGGATTGAAAACTGAAACAGATAAACTTCAGAAATTAACAGATAAATATATCGAAGAAATAAACAAAATTTACGATTCCAAAGAAAAGGAAATCATGCAAAACTAATGTCTGTAGATAAAAATAATCTTCCTTCCCACGTTGCAATTACAATGGACGGGAACGGAAGATGGGCAACAGCAAAAAAACTTCCTCGAACAGCTGGTCACGACAAGGGGCTTCATACAGTTAAGGCTATTGTTAATGCGGCCGCTGAACTTGGAATTAAGCATTTAACACTGTATGTCTTTTCTACAGAAAATTGGAAACGCACTCAGGAAGAGGTCGGATTTTTGATGAATTTAATTCATATTCATCTTAAAGGCGAACTTGATTTTTATAAAAAAAATGGAATCAAACTGAATCACATTGGAAATTTTGCAGAACTTCCTCCAGAAATTCAGCAGGATATTACAGATTCAGTTGAAGAAACCAAAAATTTTAACGGCATGGTTTTAAATCTTGCAATCAATTATGGTGGAAGAGACGAAATCATCCGTGGAATTAAAAAAGTAATTGAAAAAGGTATAAATCCACAGGAAATCACTGAACAAAATTTTAGTGAATACCTTGATATGCCGAATAGTCCCGATGTTGATTTACTAATTAGAACAGGCGGCGAGAAACGGCTTAGCAATTATTTATTATGGCATATTCCTTATGCAGAACAGGTTTATAGAGATACTCTCTGGCCTGATTATACAGTAGAAGAGTTTTATAAAGATATAGAAGAATTTCAGCACAGAAACAGAAGATTTGGCGCCGAAAAAGCAGAACCAGTAAAGGCAGGAAAAAATGAGTAAAACTGGACAAAGATTATTAACATTTTTTATAGGAGTTCCATTAGTACTTGCAATTGTATTTTTTGACTTTTTGCATCATCTTCCGGCAAACCTAGCTATAACATTAATTTCTGTTCTTGCAGCAAACGAATTTTATAATCTTAGTTTAAAGAAAACGGGACTTTTTCCACGTATATTGCTTCTGATTTTTTCTGGGCTTTTGCCTCTTTGTTCATATATCTTTGTTTTATTTGGAATTGACGTTAATCTTGTACTTTGGATTTTTGCAACTGAAATAATTGTTCTTTTTGCAATTGAAACAATCTTTTCGCAGAACTTTGATAATTCACTTCCAAAAATCGGTTATTCTATTCTTTTAATTTTTTACACTGGTTATATGCCAACTTTTCTTTCACGAATTAGTTACATTAAGGATTATTCACGTCATTTCTTCATGCTTTTCCTTCTTTTTGTATTTCTTTGTGATTCTGCAGCTTGGTTGTTTGGCATTCTTTTTGGAAAAAATAACCGCGGACTTTTTAAGGCAAGTCCAAATAAAAGTATTGCCGGTTTTATAGGTGGAATTGCAGCTTCAGTTGCTCTTGGTGCACTTGCTAAATTATTCTTCCCAACTGTTTTTTACGGCGGAATATGGAAAATTCTTGTACTTGCATTCTTTACTGCAATTGCAGGAATTGTTGGTGATTTAGTTGAATCTGTTTTCAAACGCTCTGCAGATATAAAAGACAGCGGAAACATTATTCCTGGACGCGGTGGAATTCTCGATTCAATTGATTCACTTTTGATTGCAGCTCCTATTTTTTATATGGGTTGCTTTATTTTCTACAATGTATAATAAAATGTTTGATTATGAAAAAAATTTTAATATTAGGATGTACCGGCTCAATCGGAACTAATGCTATTCACATAATTCAAAATATGCCCGAACTTTTTGAAGTTTGCGGTTTACAGGCTCATTCAAATCAATCACAACTTGAAAAATTATCAAAAACTTTTAACTGCCCTTCACTTCTTACTTTTCAAGATAATTCTGAACAGGCTTTCCAAAAACTTATAGATGAATCAAAACCTGATATTGTTGTAAATGGGATTGCTGGAGCGGCTGGACTTTTACCTTCAAAAGTTGTTTTAGAAAATAAAATTGATCTTGCACTTGCAAATAAAGAAACAATCGTAATGGCAGGAAAATTAATAAAAAAACTTGCAGCAAAAAACGATGCAAAAATTCTTCCTGTTGATTCTGAACATTCTGCAATTTTTAATCTGATTAATCAATGTGGAAAAGAAAACGTTTCAAAAGTAATTATTACAGCAAGTGGTGGACCGTTCCGCACCTTTACGACCGAACAGTTAAATAATGTAACAATCGAACAGGCACTTAATCATCCAACCTGGCAGATGGGTAAAAAAATTACAATTGATTCCTCTACCCTTGCAAATAAAGGTCTTGAAGTAATTGAAGCGGCTTCTTTGTTTGATTTAACTGCAGACCAGATTGAAGTTGTTGTTCATCCGCAAAGTTTAATTCATTCTCTTGTTCGTACAAAAGACGGAATGCTTTATGCTCAAATTTCTGAACCGGATATGAAGCATCCAATTTTAAATGCGCTTACTTGGCCAAAGACTGTAGAAAATTATCTTAAACCTTTTGATTTATTTGATCAGACAATGACCTTCTTTAAGCCACGTACAAAAGATTTTCCTTTGCTGGGATTGGCATTTGAATGTGTAAAAAAACAACAGGGATATTCAATTGCATTTAATGCGGCTAACGAAGTTGCAGTACACGCTTTTTTGGATGAAAAAATATCTTATCAGGCAATTTCCAGAATTGTTCGTTCGGTTCTTGATTACAACTGGAACACCGAACCAACAGATTTTGATTCAGTTTTTGAAATTGATGCAGAAGCAAGGACAAGGGCAACAGAACTTATATGAAATGGCTTTACGGTTACCTCTGCCTGTTTTTTTTAATTGTATTTCATGAATTCGGTCATTTTATTGCAGCAAAAATTTTTGGTGTAAAAGTTGAATCATTTTCGGTTGGATTTGGACCAGTTCTTTTGCACAAAAACATAAAAGGTACAGACTGGCGGCTTTCTCTAATTCCACTTGGCGGCTATTGCGGAATGAAAGGTGAAAAAGAGTTTCAAAAAGCAATAGAAAATAATCTTGAAGAAGTTGGCGGCGAAAAAGATTCGCTTTATGGCGTTCACCCTATAAAAAGAGCATTGATTGGCTTTGCAGGCCCTTTTTTTAATTTTATATTTGCTATAATCGCACTTTCTACTATAAATCTTATTGGTTATGAATATTCATCTTATTCAAATAAAATTTTTATTAATCCTGAACAATATGAAAATAATTACAGTGCCGCTGCTGATGCAGGAATTATAAGTGGTGATAAAATCATCGAAATTAATGGTAATAATACTGAAGATTTTTCGGACATTTTAAAAATTGTAAGCATCAATCCTGATAAAGATTTAGTTGTAAAAGTTGACCGTAACGGCGAAATTATTGAATTTACTGTTCATTCAGAATTAAATAAATCACAGGGAACAGGAAAAATTGGAGTTTCGGCAGATACTTCTGAAATTTTAAAACGACACACACCAAAATACAATGTTTTTCAGGCGTTTGGACACGGCATTTTGGATACATTTTCTGGAATTAGTCTTACTTTTAAAGGCATAGGACTTTTGTTTAAAGGAATTGATTTGAAAAATGCAGTTTCGGGACCTGCAAGAGTTACAGAAATGCTTGGTTCAACTGTAAAAGAAGGATTTTCTGCAGGATTTAAAATCGGTGTCATCAGTTCACTTGATTTAATGGCTATAATAAGTATATCCTTGTTTATAATGAATCTTCTTCCGATTCCAATTTTGGATGGAGGACTAATTCTAATAGCTATAATTGAAGTGATTTTTAGAAGAAAAGTAAAACCTAAGATTCAATATTATATTCAATTTATCGGGCTTGGCTTTATTGCAATTCTTTTTGTAATCGGGCTTACCGGTGATATTTCGTATTTTATCAGTAAGGGGAAATTAAAATGAAAAAATTAATATTCGTACTTTTATTTGCAAGTTTTTTTGGCGCACTTTGGGCTCAATCTCATACATCAAGTCAGTCACATCAGCAAACAGTAACAAATATTTGTTCAATTCCTACAACAAAAGCTTTTGACTTTTCATACTTTTCTGCAGGAGACGACGGATTTTTAATTCGCTGGGACGACAACAACGAAGGTGAACATTATCAGCTTTCGGATGTTGGAATTAAATTTATTGCAGTTTCTCCTAATGGAAATGATGTTGCAGTTTACGAAAGTGACGGCGGTTCAATAAACAAAGTAAGCGTTTGGGACTGGCGAAATCTTTCCAGAAAATATCAGAAAAAATATACGGATTCTATTACAAGCTTAAGTTTTTCTGCCAGAGGAAACTATTTGATTGTTGGAACTGCCACAGTAGATGGAGCTGAATTCATCAATACAAAAAGCTGGACAAAAACTCAGAAAATCAAATCGAATACAAGTATTATCAATTATATTTATACAAGCGATACAGAAAAAACAGGCGTTTTCTACTCTCCTGCTGGAAAACTTTCTTATTACAATTTGCAGAATGGTCAGCTTAAAGAAAAATTCAGTGTTGTTCAGGGATTGTCTCAAAACGTAATGTTTAACAATAATATTTTCTTTGCAGGCGTAAAAGATAATAATATTTACGTAATCCATGCTTACAAAGGAACAACGGTTGCTTCAATAAAAGCTCAAAATCCGATTATTCTTTCAAGTGGAAAAGACAAAAATCTTTACTATCTTGAATATGACGGAAGAAACAATTACGAACTAAAAATGCTCGAAAGTCAGGATAATCAGACAATTTCTAATCCAAGACTTGTAAAACCGTTTAAAGGTCCACGCGGTGAAAATGCAATCTGCACAGGAATAAAACAAAATACAGAAATCATTCTTGGAAGCAAATCTGGCGAAATTTACAAATCTGATATTGATCCGACAATCACAACTTCTAATTTTACTCAGGTTACCGAAAATACTTATTCGAAAATTCTTGATATGTGTTCTGCCGACACTGATTTTTACTTTCTTACAGATAAGGCAATTTTTAAATCTTCTTATGATAATGGTATTGTTAATAAAGTTTATGCAGATAATTCTCAGACAAATCTTATTAATTATGATGAAGAAAATGTAATTTTGTGGTCAAAAGCAACAAAAAAATCTGTTGAAATGTTGAATCTTACAACAAAACAAAAGAAAACGCTTTTTACTCCAAAAAACAACATTCAGTCGCTTAAACTTTCTTCGGTTGGAAGCAAACAATACATTATTGAAATTGAAAGTAACACGCTCGTAAATCTTTATGATATAACAAATAAGGAATACAAAGAAATTTATTCGGGAACAGGGGTTCAGGATGCAATTTTTGCTGATGATGGAAATATTTATATTGCAAAATCAGCTTCTTCAAATCCGCGCTCCCCTCTTATTTCTGTAAATCCGGAAACTTACGAAACTGTACCGCTGCAAGTAAATGGAAACGTTGCATTTGGTCTTAGTACGGATGGAAAATTGATTTGGGGCGTAAACTTGCAGTCAGATGAAAACGGAAAATCAACTTACATATTCTCTTATAATACGACTACAAAAAAATACACAAACATTTTGCGCTTTGCGGAAGAAGATGCCGAAGCCTTTACATATTTGTACGGAAATAACCTGTTTACGAATATTGGTAAAAACAAAGTTTATTGCTATAACATCGGCACAAAGAAAAGATTCAGCTATAATCGTTCGGCATCAATTCCAGTAAATATTTGCCAGAACCAGAGCCGAGTTGTAATTTTGAACAGCAACGGAAGTATTTCGTGGTGCGGAACAAGTAATTCTAATTTGCTCGCCGACTGGTATTTGACTACGGATGAACAGTGGTATGAGTTCTAAATCATCTGCGATGATTTAGAACTCTAGCGAGTTTTGCTTTGCAAAACTCGTGGAGTTATTGTTACTTCCAATCTGCGGTGTTGATGCCGCAGCCACGCATTAAGGCTTCGCTGTAGACATTTATGTAGCCGTCTACGGAACGATCCCAGCTGAAATCTTTTTGCATTCCTTTTTTCTGCATCTTTAAGATATGGTCTTTTTTATTGTAGTATGCGTATAAAGCCCAGCCGACAGTGTCATAAATGGCACCTGGAGTAAGGTTATCGAAAAGGAAGCCGGTTCCGTCTCCAGTAAATTCGTTGTACTGTTCAACTGTATCTGCAAGGCCGCCGGTTCTTCTTACAATTGGTAAAGTTCCGTAAAGCATTGAGTACATCTGGTTTAATCCGCATGGCTCGTAGCGTGAAGGCATAAGGAAGAAATCAGATCCGGCTTCAATTAAGTGGCTCAAAGATTCATCATAACCAATATATGCACGCATATTTGGAAGACGAGACTGGAGCGCATTAATTTCATCTTCGCACCATTTTTCACCGCTACCAAGAATTGCAAACTGCAAATCCATATTTGAACACATGCTGTAAATGCTTCCATAAGTTGGTGCAAAAACTTCTGCGATACCTTTTTGTTCTGCAAGACGAGTTACAATTCCAATTACAGGAACATCAGGATTTACAGGAAGCCCCATTCGTTTCTGAAGTTCAGCCTTACATTTTGCCTTATTTGCAAGATTTTTGTAATCAAAGTTTGCTGGAATAAGTTTATCCTTTTTAGGATTCCAGGTTTCCAAATCGCAGCCGTTAAGAACACCGCGAACGACATCGGAACGAACACGCAAAAGTCCATCCAAGCCAAAACCGCCTTCTACAGACTGCATTTCGCCGGCATAAGTTGGAGAAACAGTTGTAATCATATCTGCACAAGAAATTCCTGCCTGCAAAAGATTGATTGCACCTTGATGTTCAAGTCCACCGCCATAATACAAGCCCCAATCCAGACCAAGAGCCGGGAAAGAATCTTTTCCGTAAACACCCTGGTAACCAAGATTGTGAATTGTAAGAACAGATGCTGTATGAGCAAAATATCCGTTACGGCAAACATGCTTTAAAAGAACCGGAACCAAACAGCAGAACCAGTCGTGAGCATGCATAATATCAGGATACCAGCCCAAAAGACGACAAAGCTGGAACGCACCATGGCACAAAACAGCAGAACGGTAAGGATTATCATGAAAATCTGGTTCAGCTTTAGTTCCGTAAATGCCATCACGACCGAATGCCTGTTCATGGTCAATAAAATAAACAGGAATATCAGTTTTTGGAAGCGGTGCCTGGTAGATTTTTACCCAGGTTTCAATCTGACCAGCGGCAACTGCCAAAGGAGCGTCTATTGGGCTAAGCTTACTGCGGTCGATTTTATAATAACGCGGCATAACAATTCTAACGTCATGGCCCTGCTTACGCAAATTGATTGCAAGAGCAGAAACAGCATCTGCAAGTCCGCCGGTTTTTGCAAAAGGAACAGTTTCGGAAGTCACCATTAATATTTTCATAATTTACCTCTCAGTTTTGGGATTGTACGGTCAAGCCGTACAATGACAATTTTTATATGTTGGTATCGCTTATTTTTCTTGAACCGCTTTTTTAAAGGCTTCTTTTGAATTTAAGATCGTGCTTTCGCTGCAGCAGTAGGCAATTCGGAACCAGCCTTTACCGCCAAAACCACTGCCAGGTGCACACAAAATATTGTATTTTTTAAGATGATTTGTAAATGCCATATCATCATCATTCCAGCCGTCAGGAACTTTTACAAAAAGATAGAAAGCTCCGTCTGGAACTGCATATTTTAAGCCGGCATAATCCATTACTTCCAGAAGTTCATTGCGTCGTTTTTCGTAAAGTGAATAATCACATTCTGCATCCCATGATTTTGTGATAACTTTTTGGAAGAAAGCCGGTGCATTTACAAAACCAAGAATTCTTGTTGCAAAAATTGCAGCGGCAATAAAATCTTTTCCTTCTGGATTTGCTGGATTTGAACAAACATAACCAATACGCTCGCCAGGAAGACTGAGATTTTTTGCAAAAGAAGTTGCAACTACAGAATATTCGTATTTTTGGAAAACGGCTGCAACTTTTTTTCCACCATAAGTGATTGCACGGTATGGTTCATCACAAATAAGATATGGATAGCGGCCGGTCTTTTTTCCGTGAGCTTTTAGAACTTCAACAACAGCAGAAATCTCTTCATCCGAAAAAATGCGTCCACTAGGATTATTAGGCGAATTTATAAGAATTGCGGCAGTTTTGGAGCTAAGGGCAGCTTCTATTGTAGTTGCATCCAGACCAAAATCAGCTTTAGTTTTTACACGAACAATTTCTCCACCGTTATTATGAATATAATGGTCGTATTCTGTAAAATATGGGCAAGGAACAATAACTGCGTCACCAGGATTAAGTAAAGCCTTAAAAATTACATTCAAAGCGCCGGCAGCACCAACAGCAATAACAACATTTGAAAAATCAACAGGAACGCCCTGCTCTATGCTTGTTTTTTTTGCCATTGCTTCACGGGTTTCTTTATAACCTGCATTCGGCATATAACCGTGACACAAATGTGATTCGGAAGAAGCAACAGAATTTATTGCATCAATTACTTTTTTTGGCGGATCCAAATCTGGATTACCAAGACTAAAATCATAAACTTTATCTTCTCCGTACTTTGCTTTGAGCACGGCACCTTCTTCAAACATCTTTCTGATAACACCAGAAGATGGACTTTCAACTAAACTTTTAACATTCTGAGAAATCATAGTGCATATATTATAGCACAAAAACTAAAAGATTGAAGAGAAAAAATTGAAAA
>JAILCM010000222.1 GCA_024680155.1 Treponema sp. | reverse complement strand
GCCGCATTCATTGCATCAGGATTTCCGTTTTCGTCATAAGTTGTAATAATGAGCACTGGCATCGGATACATAAAAGTTTGTTTTCCAAAATTCTTTTTCATAATCACCTCTTTTTTTCGTACTTTTTTCACGTTTGTTTTTTTTTATTTTTTCTTACACTTTAAATATAAAGCACTTTTTGCCTCTATACAAAGAAAAAAACACACCAATAATACTTTTTTATTCTAAAACTTAACTTTAATTTTATACACTTGCAAAATTTTTTCTTACAAAAACTAAAATCAGATATGTTATAATGAACAAAATGAGCTATGCAAGCATAGGTGTTATCGCACTTTTTGTCCTGATTATCATAAACTTTGATGTACTCAAAATTTCAAATAAAAAGGAAAAATTCCCTGCGCATATTTCTTACCGCAATTTCCTTTTTAGCATTATGGCTTATTATCTTATAGACTCATTTTGGGGATTTTTCTACGATCTTGGAATTACATTTCTTTCTTATATAGTTACAGCTTTATATTTTGTTATAATGGCATTTTCGGTCTTTTTCTGGACACGCTACGTAATTAACTATCTTAACGAAAAAAATACTTTCAGCAGAATTTTGCATTATGTTGGAATAGTTTTTATTCTTTTTGAAATTACAGTAATTGTTGTAAATATTTTTATTCCGATTGCCTTTTGGTTTGACGCAGAAGACGGTTCGTACCACGTATACTGCGCAAGATACATAAATCTTACAATTCAAATTGTTATGTATTTTATTACCGCCGTTTATATGCTGATTATATCTAAAAAAAATACAGGAAATAAAAAACACAGACAGCGAACAATATGTTTCTTTAGTTTTGCAATGACCATTTTTATTGTCGGACAGGCACAGCATCCATTTCTTCCGCTTTATTCTGTTGGATTAATGATTGGAACTTGTCTTTTACACACATTCGTTCTTGCAGATGAAAAAGAAGAACGTCACCATGAAATTGAAAAACTGCAAAAAAAGGAACTTCAACAGGAAAAAGAACTTTCTTCCGCACGACACATGGCTTATACCGACCCTCTCACCGGTGTAAAAAACAAACTTGCCTATCTTGAAGCAGAAACAAAATACAATAAACGCATAAGCGAAGGAACAATGGATAATTTTGGTGTAATTGTATTTGATTTAAATGGACTTAAAATTATTAATGACACTAAAGGCCATGATGAAGGCGATAAATATATAAAAACTGCGAGCAACTTAATTTGTAAAAGCTTTAAGCACAGTCCCGTTTACAGAATTGGTGGAGATGAATTTGTAGCTTTTCTTGAAGGTGAAGATTATAAAAATTCAAAAACTATTCTGAATGAATTTAATCGTGTGATGGAAGAAAATCAGCTTGCCGGCAAAGTTGTAATTTCATGCGGTTATGAAAAATTTAATCCAGATGTAGATTCAAATTTCATAAATATCTTTGAACGTGCCGACAAAAAAATGTACGAACACAAAACTATCTTAAAATCTATGGTTTAATCTCAATCTTTTTGCAAATTATTTCATTAAAAAATCATTTTTTCACAATATCAGTAACAGTGCTTTTTATGTCTTTTTTGTAAAAATACTTAAACGGATGAATATCAAACGCATTTGAAGTCCAGCCGCCAACTTCATTCAAATTAATTATGTTGTAAGTAACCGGATGCTGAATTGGAATTACCATATAATTATCAAGAAGTAAAGTTTCTGCGCGACTTAAGATTTTATAACGTTCTTCCGCATCTGCTTGAGCAGCTTCTTCCAAAAGTGCGTCAAATTCTTCATTTTTCCAATGCGAATCATTTAAACTGGAATCTCCGCGGAACAGTTCAAGAAAAGCAAGAGGATCTGCAAAATCACCAATCCAAACATAATTAAAAATATCTGCATCAGAAACCGGAATATGGCTAAAATAACGTCCCGACGGCAATCTGCGAACCTTTAAATCAACACCAAGTGGAGCCCAAGCCTGCGCAATAAGATTAATCTGTTCATCTTTAAAACTGTTTTCTGAAATTTCAAGTGTAACAGGAATAATTTTATTCTGCGAAATTCCAAAATCTTCACGAGCCTGCTTCATTAAATTTTTAGCTTCCGAAATATCTGTATACGAAAATCCTTCAACTTCAGGATACCCCGTAAGCGGATAAACGAGCGTCTGTGCCTGAACATAATACTTGCTTCTAAAATCTTCCCACGGAAAAGCTTCAAAAAGTGCATTACGGAAAGCAGGTACGCTCCAAATTGAATTTTCTTTTATTCTGAAAAAGAAGAAACTTGTGGCAAATTCAGCATTAAACTGGTAAGTTTCGTTTTTATTAATCAATTTGTCTGTATTAATTGACGAAGTTACCCAATTTGCAAGCCCGGTATTGTAATAATATGCGTTTTCATCCTCATCATCACTTTGAATTATTACAATTTCGTTTAATTGAACGTTTTCATTATCCCAATAATAAGGATTCTTTTTGAGCACATAACCAGATTCATCAAAATCATCCAGAAAAAATGGACCGCTATAAACTGTTGGACTACGATGAATTACCGAAAAAGCTGAATGACACAAAACTTTTGGAAGATAATTTGCCGGTTTTACAAGATGAATTGTAAGAGTAGATGCCGAAGTTGCATAAATTCCAACATCAGTAGCGGCAATATTACCAGCTCTATAATCTGCAGCACCTTTTATAACATCTAAAAGAGAAGCATAAGGAGCATTTGGAGTAGAAAGCAGCTGAATCCAGGAATCGCGTACATTTTGGGCAGTAATTTTTTCTCCATTGCTAAAATAAGCTTCATCACGAATTGTAAAAGTCCAGCGAAGTTTATCTCGCGAAATTCTATAGGAAGTTGCAATTGCATATTGTGGTTCAAGATTCACAGGATTATAAGAAAAAAGACCTTCATAAAGACCGCTTAAAAGTTGAGCATCCGAAGCATAACTTGTAACCTGCGGATTCAATTCATGCTGGTAAACGGGTTCAACCATCACAAACGACGATTTTGAACCGGCAGCTTCTTCCGGATAAATTAAATTAACAGGAGAATCTTCCAACCATTCCAAATCATCATCATTTTGGGGAATTTGTGCATTCTGGGCATTAAGACATAATAATACACTCAGTCCAATCAAAACTGAGACAAAAAATTTAATTTTTGAATTACTAACCATTTGAAATTCCTAATTTTCGCATCTGCTCTAAATCTTCTTTGTAAGAAACATATTCACCGCGTTTTTTATTCAAATTAATTATAGCACCTTTATAGGAAGAAAGGTCAATTTTCATTCCTTTTATTTTTGCACGCTGTGACGATTCTACATTTGATTTAAAATATTCATCAAGAGCATCTATTTTTGTATAAAGCTGCTGGTTTTCGGAAATTTGTTTGTTTACAAAACTGATTATAGCTTCTTCGGCAGCGGCTTTTATTTTTTCTAATTCCGGACCATTTGAAGCAAAAGAAGTATATAGTTTCTGCTTGTGATCTATATCAATCATCAGTTCGTTAACTTTAATTTTATGCTGCGACTTCATTGCAGTTTTTGGATTTGTTACAACGACAGTTACAATTTTTTCAGGTTCCTTAAGTCCAAACATTTTGCGGAACATTGCTTTTATTATTGCACCAAGAGTTTTTTTCTTTGCGTAAAGAACATCAAAATTTTCTGTAAGTTTTTGTTCAAGCAAAACCAGAATTGGAGAAAGTCCGCCAATAGCATTAACTGCAAGCATAAGATATTCTTTTGGATCTACTTCCTTTTTTACAACCTTCTTAACTTCTGTTTTAACCGCAAGTTTTTCCAGCAAAGCCGCACGAAGTTCTTCTTTTTTTGATGACTGATCTTCTTCTATAATTTCGTTTATAAGTTCAATATAAAAAGCCTTTTTTCCAATTACTTTCGGGTACAAACGTTTTATTTCTGCAAGTTCATTTTCAGGATTTGAAAATGCTTTTTCTTTATCAAAATCGGGATGAGTAAACAAATCTTTGCGAAGTCTTCCCTTATAAAGTTCTTTTTGGAAATCCGCAAGTTCAGAAAGAAGTGCATTTATTTTTGTAACTGATTTTGAACAATTTTCTGAATTATCACTGATTACACTCAAAGAAATATTTGTCATATTGGTCTTTATTTTATTTAAAATTTCGGAAAGACCTTTTGTATTTGGTTTTGCATTTCCTAAAGAAAGATTATTCCATGCAAAAACCGCGTTAATTTCGAGCATTGATTTTATAATTGGGATTGTAAGATTTTCAACTGAAAAACGGAAATAGGTACAAATAAAATCAAGCATTGTTTCGTATTCCGAAAGTCGAGCGCCCATTACGGCAGAAAGTTCGTTTTCGTTAAAAGGTTCGTTGGAAGGAACTGAAATTTCGGAAATTCGTTTGTCAAATTTGTATGGATCAGCGTCAATCAGCGATTTAGAAACAAAAAGTTCATTCAGCTTTTTAACGCTTGTAAAAAGGAGTCGATAACTTTCCAAAAGTTCAGGCAAACGGGTAGAATTATACCAGTCTTGTTTTGCCAAAAGAGCCGTCTGTAATGCAATGTCGAAATTTGTATCTTCTTCCATATTCTACTTATCGGCAGAAAATACAAATTTCGACAATATTTTTTTTATAATGCTGAATCAATGCTTTATTACATTTTTTCCAAGTATGGAACAAGCACAAGATTCATTGCGTTTTTAATTACCTGAAGTGTACATTCTGCAAGGTAAAGACGTGCACCTGCAAGCTGAGCATTTTCTGCAGCGGCTGAAACTATAGGACAAGTCTGGTAGAATTTGCTGAATGCCTTTGCAGTTTCGTAAACAAATGCGGCAACTCCACTTGGATCAAGATTTTCGGCAGCTTTTTGAATTACTGCGGGATATTCACCAAGCTGTTTAATAAGTGCAAATTCATCCTCGGTAGAAAGAAGTGCAATTGCGGCGTCTGAACTGTCAGTTTTAATTCCTGTTTCTGCGGCTTTTGCAAGGATGGAATTAATTCGTGCACCCATGTACTGCAAGTATGGACCAGTGTTTCCATTAAAACTAAGTGATTCTTCCGGATTAAAAAGCATATCCTTAATTGGAGTAGCCTGAAGCATGTAATAATGAAGAGCACCAAGAGCAACTTTTTCTGCAACTTCATCAGCATCCCCTACTTCACCATCGCGGCCACGTTCTTTTATTGCGGCAAGAGCATCAGCATGCAAAGAATCAATCAAATCATCTGCATCAACAACTGTACCTTCGCGGCTCTTCATACGTCCACTTGGAAGATTTACAAGTCCGTAGCTAAGGTGGAAAAGTTTATCTGCCCAATCAAAGCCAAGTTTTTTAAGAATATGGAAGAGGATTTTAAAGTGATAATTCTGTTCGCTTGCAACAACGTAAACTAACTGATTAAATGCCCAGTCATCGTGGCGGCTGATTGCAGTACCAATATCCTGAGTGATATAAACAGAAGTTCCATCTTTGCGGAGAAGAACTTTTTCGTGATTATCTTCGTCCTTTCCTTTTCCAACAACGTCGGTAACATCAATTCGTACAGAACCATCTTCTGCCTTAAAGAAAACGCCTTTTTCAAGACCTTTCATAATCTCATCTTTACCTTTAAGGTAGGTTTCGCTTTCAAAATAATATTTATCAAAACTGATTCCTGTGCGGTCGTAAGTTGCTTTTACACCGTCAAAAGTCCAGCCGTTCATTTTTTTCCAAAGAGCGTGAACTTCTGCGTCCCCTGCTTCCCACTTAATAAGCATATCTTCTGCCATTTGAGCAGCTTCCGGGTGTGCAGTTTCCGGCTTATCTTTTTCACCTTTAAGATATTTGTCAAATTCAACGTAACACTGACCTACAAAATGATCGCCCTTCATTCCAAGACTTTCCGGGGTATCACCTTTTGTTTCGTGGAACATTTTGTATGCAAGCATTGATTTACAAATATGAACACCACGGTTATTAATAAGGTCAACTTTGTAAACTTCGGCACCTGCAGCTTTTAGAATTCGGCTAACTGATTCACCAAGAGCATCATTACGAACATGTCCAAGATGAAGCGGTTTATTTGTATTTGGAGAAGAAAATTCAATCATTACACGGCGACCTTCCAACGGCTTTTTTCCTTCCTGATTGAAGGAACCATAATTTTCGCCCTGAGTTGTAATTGCTTTAAGAATTGGAGCTGCAGCACCAGCCTTGTCTAGTTTAATGTTTACATAAGGACCAACTGCAAGAATTTCTCCAAGTGATTTATCTGTAACTTTTTTTGCAACTTCTGCGGCAATCTGAGGAGGGGCCATTTTAAGAGCCTTTGCAAAAATAAACATCGGTACCCCCAAATCGCCCATTTCAGGATTAGGAGCTGACTGAACTACAATTTTATCCAGCAATCCAGATTCCAGTTCAATTCCTTTTTCCGCAAAAAAATCTGCAACTGCCTTAGAAATAATCTCTTTAAAAGTTGTTTTAGCATCAGCCATTTTAGCCCCCAATAAAATTTGAAAATCTATAAGTTTATTGCAAAAATTATACAAATTTCTACTAAGTTTAACAATAGATAGTAAAATATAGCACAATATTCAAGCATTTTTTCAACGGGATACACTGCATATAAAATTGCCCGCAGTACACTCAAACACTTGAAAGAAAAACGCTAATAGCTTACCATAAATCTCCATGACTATAATTTCACCAAAATCATCAGATCAAAAAAACTCACATACTCTTAAGAACTCAAAAAACAAAAACCGCTCTCAGAACCAGCAAAATCAGAATAAAAATAAAAACTTGCGCATTGCAATTTTATCTTTTGCCATTCTTTTATTTGTGGCAGCTGCAAGTTTTACTTCTTTTACAATTCATCGTTCAGTTCAATTTTCAAAAATCACAGAAGCAGAACCACTTTCTTTAGATGAACAGCTTGCATTTTCCGAATACCTTAACTCTGCCTATCCACAAAACAACGAAATTTTACATTCGCTTCCATACAATTGTTCTGCAGACAAACCACAAGTTTACGCTGAATCTGCAATTTTAATTGATGTTTCAAACGGAAATATTATCTACGAAAAGAACGCCGACGAAGTAATTCCACCTGCTTCCATGACAAAACTTTTTGCAATGTACGTTGTTGATCAGGAAGTTTCCAACGGACTTTTTTCTTATGATGATATAATCCCTCTTCCACCAGAAAGCTGGGCTTGTAATATGCCGCCTCATTCTTCATTGATGTTTCTTGGTGAAGGCCAGCGCGTAACTTTGGAAGAACTTTTGCTCGGTCTTTCAATTTGTTCCGGAAACGATGCCGCATATGCAATTGCCTATACAATAAGTGGTTCAATGGAAAAATTTATAGCACGAATGAACAAAGTTGCAACTGATTTAGGTCTGACTCACACTCATTTTGTTGAATCCTCCGGTTACAGCGAAGAAAACACAACCACTGCAAGAGAAATGGCTGCATTTTGCCGCATATATTTATCTGAACACCCCGACTGTCTAAAACGCTTTCATTCAGTTCCAAGTTTTACTTATCCTAAAAAACATAATCTTGCTCCCGGCGATGTATTTGAACAGCAGGATTTTACAAACGGTTATCCACGCCATATAACAATGAGCATTACTCAAAAAAACACAAACCCACTTCTTGGCATTTTACAAGGTTGTGATGGCTTAAAAACCGGCTTTATCGACGAAAGCGGCTACAACCTCGCTCTAACAGCATTCCGCGACAACACACGTTTTCTTTCTGTTACAATGCTCGGTCCTGGAAATTCTTCACGCGAAGGGCAAGCAAATAGAATTCATGACGGAACAGAACTTATGGAATTTGCATTTTCTTCATTCCGCGATTTTTACTTTAAGCCACAGCCTCATTTTGTAAAAGTCTACGGTGCAAAAAAAATGTCACTAAATCTTGTACCCGCAGAACAAGTTGATTCAATTTGTATTCCATCAGCAGGACTTTCCGCCGCAGAAGCAGCTAAAAAAATCCGTATAAACACAGAACTTCCAGAACGACTTACAGGCCAAATTATTCAGGGAACACAACTCGGACAAATCCAGATTTACTACGATACCTATCTTCTTAATACAATTCCGCTGATTACAGACCGTACAATAGAAGAATCAAACTTTATTGTAAAACTAGCCGACTCTTTCATAAAATAGCACGAAGAAAATCGGGGTTCAAAAAAAAACTTTACGCCACACATATATATACATTTTGTCTCATTCTCCCACCTCGCACCACAAACTTCCGTCCTCGTAAATTATTTTGCTCACATAAATATATTCGATTTCATACTCAGTTTCTTCTGCGTCAAAGCTCAATTCCGGAATCACAACATTTCCAGAATAACTTTCTCCACCAAGAACACGCTCGTTCACCTCAAAAACAAGATTATTCCGTTCTTCAAAAACTGAATTCCCGTCTGAATCAAAAATAAAAGCAGTAACAAAAAATGAATCAACATTTTTATCACTTAAATTTGTAAACAGAAAGTTTAATTTTGTATTATTTTCATCCGTTGAACTTTCGCTCCAATTCGCAAACTCAGTTTCAGCTCCACTAACAATTTCCCCAAAAACTTCATATGGAACATTTCTTTTAGAAACGCAACTTTCAAACAAAAAAACACTTACCGCAAAAAAGCAAATCCATTTTTTATTCCAACATACGTGCATAAACTTCGCCATACCCATTTTTTCCATGCCATCTTCCAAAATACAAAACACCATTCTGAGAATAATTTTCAGACTCTTCAGTATCCGCATATTCATTTTCCGCATTTAAAACATACTCAGGAGCCTTACTCCAGGTGATATAATCAAGCTTAAATTTTTCACAACAAACATTCTTCCATTCATCCAGTGAATTAAACCCATTTCCATTGCAAGTTTGTACAAACATATCGTGGATATAAGTATTTTCTTCTTTTAAAACCGATTTCCAGTCCTTTTCCGAACACCTTATAAAAAACACAGCACCAATCATTAACAATACAAAAACCGCTTCACATGAATACTTTTTTAACCTTAGAAAAACTTTTTCAAACATTTTTGGAAACTCCTTTTTTTGAATCCCAAAATCCTTAAGATTTTTTTGATTCAATTCCTTTTGATTAATTTGATTTTTTTCTCCCCAATTCCGATTTTGATTCCAGTTTTTACTGGAAATATACCTCGGGCAATTCCAAATAAAACGGTGTCTACAAAGAGGTGCTTTTAATTTTGAAATTTTCAAAACAGGCATCCCCTTTATAAACACCGAAGAAACATTTAAAGAATGAGTCAAATTTTTCACAGAACAGCTTACACAAAAGCTTCCATCCGACCTGCTGCCAGAATCATTACCAGAATCATTACTAGAATCCAATCGCATTTCCATTTTCAGTAAACCTCTTTCGTCTGAATAAGAATTTCCGCACATTAATCCGCGGAGCATACAAGAACATCACTTTTATCTCTCCACGAAATTCCTGAGTACAGTCCTCTCGTCCTCGAACAAAGTGAACATACCTTGTAAAAGCCTCTTGCAACAAAATCTTCACGTCATCTTTTAGAATCCGCTCCATCAAAAACATAATGGCCGCGCCTTTTTGCCATCCGATAGTCACACCAGAATAAAGCGAATAAGCTTCAGCTATCTTGAACTCAAACTTCCTCATAAAAAACCCTACATTTAATATTGCTTTAAAATGTTCATTTCGGACCAAATTCACAAAAAAAAATTGATTTTTTTTGCATTTTTTTTGCATTTTATGTACTAGAACAATTTTTTTTGCTATAATGATAACGTCAGTTTGGCAGAAACATTCTTATCTTTGGAGGCGCCCGTTATGGACAGTGGTAGTTCGAGTTATCCCATACGTTTTCTAAAAAAATCCAGCCTCCAGAATTCAAAAAATTAGCTAAAGGTTTAGAATTCGCTGAGGCTTCATATTCGGGAGTTAAAATCTTGTATTTTAAAAATTCCTATAAAAAAATGGAGCTAAATTATGATTACCTATTGGCAGCAGATTGACGGTCTTTTCACAAAAACAAAAAAAGAAGAAATTGATTCAAAAATTCCACTCTGGATTGACGCACGTAACGTTACCAGAGACGAAACAAATGAACTTCAAAATGAATATCAACTTGACCAGGACCACATTCTTGATATTCTTGACCCTGATGAACTTTCTCGTCTTGAAGATGGCGAAGATTATATTCTTACAATTGTCCGCGTTCCTATTTATGATCCTTCCGCAGAGACTCCATATTTTACAGGACCAATTGGTATTATCATAAAAGGCAACGTAATCATCACAATTTGCTGGACAGACAGCGAAGTTTTAAAGGATTTTGGTGCAAACCGCGTAAAAAACATCAAACTCACTGATTTTCCTTCATTCATAGTTCAGATTTTGAACCGTGCAAACTTAAACTTTTTGCGTTATCTTAAAGAAATAAACCGACGTTCCACAAGCATCCAGAATGAAATGCGCCTTGAAATTGAAAATCAGGAAATTATGCAGATGCTCAGTTTGGAAAAATCTCTGGTTTACTTTACAACTTCTTTAAAAAGCAATTCGCTTCTTCTTATGAAGATGAAAAATACACGTCTTATTAAGTTTGATGATGAAGACCTTGATTTTGTAGAAGGCGTTACAATTGATAACAGACAGGCAATCGAAATGGCCGACACTTATTCCAGCATTCTTTTTGGAGTAATGGACGCTTATTCTTCGGTAATTTCGAACAACCTGAACATTGTAATGAAAAAACTTGCAATTATTAATCTTGTAATGATGGCTCCAACCTTTGTAACAAGTTTTTTTGGAATGAACTTTAAGCTTCCTTTTGATAATATGCCGGGTTATTGGGCTGTGATTATGGCAACCGTTCTTTGTATAATTTCGGTATTAATCTGCTGGTGGCTTTTGAATATCAACAAAGATAATATTGCCGCTATTAAAAATGCAAAACGGATGTCTCGCAAACAACGCAAAAACATCCGTTCAGAAACAAATCGGCTTAAAAAGCAGGAACGCCGCCTAAACCGCACAAAATAAAAAAAATTGCCGCGCCACTAAGATTTACTTAATGACACGGCAATTTTACAGAATAACTAAAAACTATATTCTACCATATGTATTTAATTCCGCCGCCAAATGTGAATCCAGCTCCAGTAAGGCTTCCTGTAAAACCAAATTTAAGTGGAATTGAAATATGTCTGTAAATGATTATATCAAATCCAAAACCAAGACCTGCACGGAAATTAGGTGCAAACACAGGATCTTTGTAATAAGACTCTGTTACTGGATGTGTATAATCATCATCAGCATAAACTGCAGGTACATATTCAGAAGTTGTAGTTCCTGTATGACCAAGAATAGTCCAAGCATACAATCGTGAAGCAAAATACTTTGAAAGTTCACTGCTGTAAAGAACAAAATCACCTTCTGCATAGATATTGTAATAAAGAGGATCTTGATTATCAGATGGAGTCCAGGTAACAGCACCACCTACTTCTAAGCCAATTCTATCAGTAAACCAATGCTGATAGCACAATCCACCAAGAAAGTTATTCAATCCCAGATTATTAAAATCAGGTGAATAATAAGAAGCTCCTACACCATTTTTTGCTTCCAAAGCTTTCTTGGGTTCAGCAGCTTCTTCAGCAGAAAGGCACATAACAGAACTAAGCGCAAGAATCATACCTGCAATAATTAATTTTTTCATAAAACACCTCCAATTAAGGAATTAAATTCAATTTTTATTGTTGTAATCAGTCTGCAAACAGAATAATCCCTTTGCAGCAGTTTACAAGTGTTAAAACAATCCTACTTCCGAAAATTACAATCGTCAACCTGTCTTTTAACGAAATAACCGCGGTTACTACAAAAATAACCACGGTTAGTACAAAATATGACAAAAGTAATACAAAAAAATCAGTTTTTACTGGCAAAAGTTACAAATTATTTTTCTTCGCCAAAAGAATTTGTGTCAGCGGTAGAACAAACTCTAAATCCAAAATAGTTGTAACATTCATTCGGGTCGTAAGAATAGCGGTCTCCGGCATAAAGGAAAAGTGTATATTCCGAAAAACTTCCACCGCGACTTACACGTTCATAACCAAAAAATGCACCATAAGGATCTTCATCATTGTATTCAGCAAACCAATCCCAGCAGAATTCAAGAACGTTTCCACTCATATCAAAAAGGCCTGCTCCATTTGCGTTTCCACTACCAGGCTGAATTGCGGCATCATAATTAAACGGAACACCAGCAGTACCAACTAAATGAGTTTCTTCTGCATTTTCGGCAGTCCAGGCATAAAAAAGCGAATCTTCTTTTGATTCAATACTCTGACCACTAATAAGATTTCCCGGTTGAAATCCTGTTTTAGTTCGGCGAGCAGCATATTCCCATTCAGCTTCAGAAGGAAGACGGTAACCATCACAATTCCAGTTACATTCACACAAATCGCAGGCAGCAGTTTCGGTTGAATTACGCAAAACTTCTCCATTATAAGTGTAACAAGGAGTTCTTCCTCTAAGTTCACTTAAAGCATTGCACCATACAGCAGCATCGTACCAGTTAATCATTGTTACCGGCTGAGCATAATCTTCTTCTGTTGGTTCCGCGCCTCTTTTTCCAAAAGTTCCAGCCTGTCCAGGATTATTAAAAACATAATCAAATTCTTCTTCAGCCTTTACCCTTACCGTATACCAAAGTTCATAACTAGTTTCGTATTTATTGATTGAAAACGGTTTTAATGTACGTGCAGACGGATAAGCCTGAACATCATTGCCCATTACATAAGTAAGATGAGTACGGAAAGTTACCATATTAAGTGCAGAAAATTTGTCTGCCGCAAAAACTGAAGCTGTACAAGCAAGACAAATCAAAAATACAAAAATTTTCTTCATTATGAACCTCTTTCTTTCTATATTATATAATCGGCACAAAAGCTCGTTGTGTTTAGGCAAGATTCTTTAGTTCAGCATTATCTATTTTATAAAAACCTTCAGAATCTTTGGAAAGTTCAAGCCAAGCGTAATGACCTTCCAAAAGTGGTCCCGGATTTATTACAACAGTTTCGCCGATTTTGTCTATTCCGCAACCTTCATGAATGTGACCGCAAATTACAGCAAGCGGCTGATGTTCCTTTATAAAATCTGTGAATAACTGACTTCCTGCGTGCAAAGATTCGTTTACAGCATCGCATTTTGTATCTTTTGGTGGATTGTGGCTAATAAGAATAAGATTTTTCCAGAGAGATTCATCTCCACTCTGTTCAACCGAATTAAGAACAATGTCAAAATCGGCAAGAAGTTCTTCTTGAGTACGTTCAAATTCAGTTTTTCCAGTAAATTTTTCTCCACCACCACTACCAGCAATTGCAAGACCTTCGTGGAAAACAATAGTTTTTTCTACAGAAATATCCTGCGCTTCCAGTTCTTCCATAAAATCTTCGTTATCACAGTTTCCAAGAACCGCAAAAATAGTTTCGTGCTTAGAACAAAGTTTTTCTAAAGCGCCCTTTCCAGTTTTTGGCTTAAAACATTCAGCAAAATCTCCTGCAAAAAGAACTGCATCAGCCTTCTGGAATTCGCCATCAAGTTTATCAAGATTTTCGTTAGCGGCATGAAGGTCGCTCAAAACTAATAATTTCATATTTTTCTCCAATTATACGCCCAGCCGGCGCCTCATTTATTTTCAAAGAACTTTCAAAAATGCTTTTTTAAGTTCATTCATCTGACTTTCTGTACCAATTGTAATTCGCACAAAATCTTCAATTCCAGGCGTATTAAAATGGCGGATTAAAATTCCTTCTTTTTTAATACCTTTATAAAGATCTTCGCCAGAAATTCCATTCTTTTTTGCAAAAATAAAGTTTGTACTGCTCTTGATTGCGTAAAATCCGTTTTCAATTAAAAAGTCATAAAACAAATCACGTTCTTTCGCAACTTTTTTTGAACATTCCACATAATAAGCAGCATTTTTACAAGCTTCTTTTCCACTCACCTGCGCAACCGCATCAATCGGAAAGTGATTTACAGAATTTTTTACCGTTGTAACAATATTCACAAGTTCAGGAGAAGAAACAATATAACCAAGACGCTGACCTGCCCCGCAAAGACTCTTAGAAAAAGTTCGGACAATCACAAGATTTTTAAATTCCGCAAGCAAAGGAATACAAGATTCTCCGCCAAAATCAACGTAAGCTTCATCTACAATAAAGATTTCATCTGGAGAAGCTTTTTTAAGCATTGAGCGAACCTGTTCCCGGGTAAGTGCAAGACCAGTTGGCGCATTAGGATTTGCAAAAATGATTCCACCTGCGTTTTTAGAAGCGCGGACAAGCATTTCGTCAGTATCAAGCGACCAGTCAGATTTTAAAGGAACAGTATCAGTTGGAATATTGTAAAAACCTGCATAAACCGGGTAAAAACTGTAAGTAAATTCTGGCATTACAAATTTTTTAGAAGAATCAAAAAAGGCATAGAACACAAAAGAAAGAACTTCGTCGCTGCCGTTTCCTGTGTAAACCATGTCTGGAGTTACCTTAAAAGGAATTTTATCTTCGGGAGCCGGTTCAACTTTACTTCCATTTACTTTTGCCCGGCACAAAACTCCACCCGTCTGATTAAGCATATCCGCAATTGCCGCATGAAGTTCAAGAGAATCAGGGTCAGGGTAAAGGCCAAGCTTTTCTGGATGTGCCTTTATAAATTTGAGCACAGCTTCCGTAACATTCGGACTTGGCGGGTAAGGATTTTCGTTCGCATTAAGTTTTATGTAATCCCTGTCTTTAGGCTGCTCGCCCGGAACATAGGGATGAAGGTTATTCATTCTTTGAGATGTAAGCATATTTCTATTTTAGACTTAAAATCATTTAAATTCAATTATTTTTTGGAGCAACCCGATTTTTAGCAAACGAATCAAAACCGCTTCGAATGCCCGCTAATTGGTAAACCGCGAACTACAGGGTTCGGCGACTAACCGCGCCTCCGTGTAAGAGAGTTCAAATAAAATCCTACGTCTTTTATTTGAACTCTCTTACACCTCGCTTCGCTCGCCTTCCGTATGCGGGCTACATGCAAACGTTTTTTTAGAAAAATGTCCTCGTTTTTAGCAGGACAACACCTAAAAACTTATAGAGATTTGTACAATTTTACTACCGTCCTAAAAATATGATTTCTGCAAAAGATAGCTTTTATAGCGCGACCTAAGAATTTGTATGTTCTAGCTTAAAACTCCTATACAACATGTAGTAATTTTTAAGAAATTTTTGTTATATTCTCCATCTTGCAAAATTTTAAGACCGTTTTTCCCTCCCAAATTCGTTCGAAAAAAACGGAGGATTTTTTCAAATGAAAAAAATCGTTGGAATTATTGGAGCAGCTTTGCTTGCTTCAAGCATTTTTGCAGTAGATTTCTCAGCAGGTGTACGCCTGGAAGGAGATCTTTTTAATTATTCTGTTAGTAAGAAAGATGGTAGTAAAATCAGTGCCCTTATGGAAAAGCACGTAAACGAGTTCTACCATGCTCCTCTCGCATTTGCTATTTCTGGAGATAGAGCTGGTGGTAAGCTTCAGATCACAGATAAAGGTGATGACAAGGCTTTGACAGGTGCATGGTCAATCTGGTTCAAACCTCTTGATATGGTAAAAATCACTGTTGGTGCCCATGACTTGGCTCTTAACCAGGAACATAACGACTGGTGTAACTCAGAAACACACCTCGAAACAACAGGTTATGCTTTGAACCTCAATGTTGCTGGTTTCACAACAGACATCATTCTTAACAATGGAAACGGAAACGCTTTCTTTACAGCTAATGGAACAGCTGATCCTACTGTAAAAGAAATTGCTGCTGTATTCGGATACGGTGCTGATTTCGGTACAATCAACGCATTCTTCGATGCTGCTGATACATTCAAAGCATTCAGATTTGCTGCTGGTTACAATGCTAAAGGACTTCCTGTAAACCTCTTCGTAAACGCTATCGGTTACTATGCTGCTGAAGAATTCAAGGCAGTACGTGGTGAAGCAGACGTTTCTACAAACTTCGGTTCAATTGGTTGGGAACTCTTCCTTGCTGGTGGATACAACCTCAAGAGCATGAAAGATGTAAACGGAAACTGGGGTGGATCTGAAAGCTGGCACATCGGTTGGTGTGATACTGCTGAAAAAGCATTCCTCGGATTCTCTACAAAATTCAACATTCCAGTAAGCGGATTTGGATTCTATGTATACATCAAAGATTCTAACGTACTTGCAGACAACTTTGCTATTCAGATTAAACCTGGATTCACAAAGAGCATTGGTGCTTGTGCACTTGAACTCGCTCTTCAGGCAGACATCTCAACAGACGCAAATGATTCTAACGCAAACAAAGTTACAATCGGACTTCCTGTAAACTTCAAGGTTAGCTTCTAATTTTAATAAATATTTGAATAAGTGAGGATATATAAAATGAAAAAAACATTATTGCTCGCTGCTCTTGCAGCTGTTGCTATGACTTTTGTAAGCTGTATTGATGCTTTGCCAGTACCAGAAGATCCAAGCAAACCAAAGTCTATTTTTACAAATGCAGAAATTAAAAAGGTTGCTGGATATGGTAAAGATGGTGAAATCATCGATGTAGATGAGTTGAAAACTGTTCATATTATCTGTGAAGGTAACTATGAATCTTGGAAAATTACTCTTCCAGAAGCTGTTGATATGTCTGGTAAAAAAATAAAGACAACAATCAAATTCTCTGAAGGTTATGATACAGGTGATAATACTTTCAAGATTGCTTTCTTCTCTGATGATACACATGGATCAGAAATTGATACAACTTCAGGTGGATTTACAGCATTCCCAACAGACTATACAGCTTGTACAAGTGAAAAAGCTGCAGGTGATGAAATTTCTGTTGTATGGACAAAAGACAATTCAATTGAAAAAGCTGATTTTACAAAAATCAAAGAAATTAGAATTGTTCCACAGACAGGTAAAGGTGAAGTTTGGATTAAAAACATCGAAGTTGTTGACTAATTCTAAACAATAGCTTTTATTAAGTTGCAGGCGGTTTGTTTATCCAAGCCGCCTGTTTTTTTATAGATAATTGAATTTTTTTTTTCATTAGAGTTAACAATATATAACGAAAGTTATGAGCGTTCGGGAGCGAGCAAAGCGAGTGGACGAATGGAGGCGTAAGCCGGAACTACGCAAAGCCGGTTCTACAAAAAGAGTGACATTCGAAACAAAGCCGACATTTTTGCGATGAAAGGGCTGCTCCTAAAAAAAAATGAAAGTTAGCGAAACTAAAAGAAAGTTGCATAACTTCTTTTAAATAAAATGCTTTCGTAAAATATTTTCGTAATTTATGATATTATTTTCGTAAAAATGAAAAACTGATGAGTATCAGATAAGTCTTGAAATTAATAGTATAAAAATTTATGCCATCTGAAGCTGAAGTTTTTTCGCTAATTCTTCTACTTTCTCTAGCGGCAATTTTGAAAACTGAGCAATTTTTTTGAGAGACAAGGAATCATCTTTGAGCATTTCTTCGGCTATTTCAATGCTTCTATCGTTTTTTTCTTCTTCAATTAAATCTTCCATTGCTTTGCACATACGCTTTTCTCCGTCTTCATTCTGCTTAAAATATCTTGCTCTGTCTGCAAGAACCTTATATTTCATATCATCTGGATTTGAGCATGAAAAATCATGCATCAAATGACCGAGTGGCGATTCATCCCTGCTTGCTCCATTTACATAAATTATATGAGCAAAATCATTAAATAAAACATTGTCTTCGGTACAAAGCCGTTCAATATGATATAGCGGATGATTACGACCAAATACATCATTTTCTGTTATAAAAATGACATAAGTCTCAGGCAAGTTTACAGCATTTTTTCCAGGTTCTTTTACATTTGCATCAAGTAAAGCACTGTAATATCTTGCTCGTTTTGCACCAGCTCCATCATCAGCTCTTTGTATTTCAATGTCGTATAAAATACCATTTTTATCTTCTGCCTGAACATCAAGTCTTATTGAACGTCCCTGCAGATTTTTTACATTTTTTTGACTAATTGATTTTACAGCTTGAATGTCAGATTTTTCAAGGATTATTTGTAGAAGCAATGAAGTGGATTCAAGATCATCCTCAAAAAGTCTGAAATTTTTAATTTTTTCAAGTATTTTCTGATGACGAAGCTCATCCTTACCTTGCATAAAAATATTTTATAACCAATTATTTTTTTTTTCAATCGAAAAATATAGAAATAGATTTTATATTTTTTTATCATGACTTTTCCGTACCAACCTAGCCCGGATTGTAGCAGCGCGAACAACTACTAGTTGTGAGCGTTCGGGAGCGAGCAAAGCGAGTAGACGAATGGAGGCGTAAGCCGGAACTGCGCAAAGCCGGTTTTACAAAAAGATTAGCATTCGAAACAAAGCCGACATTTTTGCGATGAAAGGGCTGCTCCTTAAAAAATGAAAATTACTGAAACTTAAAGAAAGTTGAAAGAACTTCTTTATTATAAAAATAAAGCGTTAAAAACGAGAAAATTATCTAAAAACTTTGAATTTTGGACTGTAAAACAACAATTTTTGAAAGTCAGTGAAACTTGATGAAACTTAAAATTATGCCCAAATTGGAATATATTTCATGTGACGAGGAGCAGACTCTTTATCAACTGGTTTTATAAGATTCTGATTAAGTGTGTCTTTTATAATTCGAGAACTCTTTACCTTATCATTTTCTTCCAATCCAAAAATTTTTCTTACATCGGAATTAGTTATCGCTGAAAAATTCACGTACGCAAGACAAGCCTGCATATAGCAAGTATGAATTTTTTCTTCTTTTGGAATTGTATCAAATGGAAGCTTTGAAAATAAAACTACTTTAGTAAATTGATTATCTTGAATTTCAATACGAGGAGAAATAATTCCCTGCTCACCTGTAACTAAAATGATTTTATCAAAACCGCTTCCTCGTTCTTCACAAATACCACATTTATGCATAAAACCAGCGATATTTTCATTTCGGGAAACAGGAACGGTGTCTACGATTCTGTCAATGTTTACAAGAGGAGCACCCGGATTGGAAAACTCAATTCTATCTGTAAAAATTTCAACCATAGGATTTGTACCATGCTGTTCAAAATCTTGGTGAATAATCATATTTGCAAGAAGTTCACGTATAGCAATTTCTGGAAAACCAAAAACTGATTTTCTTATACCATTTTCTATTATTTCTTTTTGTGGAATTATTGTCATTACATAGTTTACTATTTCATCAAAACTGATTGCATAACCTAACAAAAATTCCTGTTCCCGAATTGTTTCCAGCCTAGTATTACTTTTATACAAAATAACACGAACAGATTTTCGTCCAAGATTATCAAACATCTTTAAGTTCTTTCCAATTATTAAAGCTCCCATATTTGTTATGTTAAATGAATTTGCAGAGCCTTGTTTTAAGAATTTTTCATTCAGAAAATCTGTTATTATATCAGATCTATTTCTTGGAATTGGAATATTGAGTTTGTCGTAATAACGTGAATAGTCAAGCAATACAAAAACTTCATCTTCTGATTTATTTTCAGCCGCATTTTTTAATTCAAATGGAATTGTGTCTAAAATCTTCCAGAGTTCCCGTTCCTTATTAGGAAATTCTTTGAGATTTTTCTTATTAGAACCTATTCTAATGTATCTTTCACCAGAAAACATTGTTGGTTGGCTTGTTGCTGCTGGAATTTCTAAAAGTACCACAAGTCCTTTTTCTGTAGGAATGTCATAAAACCGAAAATTAATTTTTGGAGAACATAATCTAGAGAGCCATGCCTCAAGCTGTTCATTTCCTTTTTTTGCATTCTGCCAATCAAAGGTTGTGGAAACGATATTTTTTGTACTATCATCAATTCCCCAAACAATATAAGCATACGGTTTTTCGCACAATGCAGCAGAATTACTAAGGGCACTTATATACTCTCCAATTAACTGTGGATTTTGATTATTACATTTAAATTCAGCCCATTCTGTCTCTGATGGTAACTTTCTAAGTTCGTTTAACAGACTATTAAGAAATGCTGGAGTTCTAAGTGCCATGTATTTTATTCTATCAGATATGAAATGTTTTGTAACTAGTTTCTTTTAGAGATTAGTACAATTTTTCTACAACCATAAAATATGATTTC